>JBAUWM010000010.1:0-41892 GCA_049583775.1 Nocardioides sp. | reverse complement strand
TGGCAATGCCGAACACGCCTTGACCGCCCTGCAGCAAGTCGATGACCTCGTCGTTCGAGGTGCATTCGTAGACCGATGCTCCGTCGCTCATCAACGTCACGCGGGTCAGGTCGTCGGTGCCGCGCTCACGCAGGTGCGTGACCGCAGTGCGGATCTGCTGCAGCGAGATGCCTGCGTCGAGCAGTCGCTTGATGACCTTGAGGATCAAGATGTCGCGGAAGGAGTAGAGCCGCTGCGACCCCGAGCCGCTGGCGCCACGCACGGTGGGCTCGATCAGCCCGGTGCGGGCCCAGTAGTCGAGCTGGCGGTAGGTGATGCCCGCGGCGTTGCACGCTGTCGGACCGCGGTAGCCGAGGTCGCTGGGCAGCGGGGAGACATCGTCGGTGAAGAGGAGGCCCTGCTCTTCGGCCTGACCCTCGGCCAACTCGTGAGCCACGATGGCCTCGGTGTCGGTGCCGGTCTGCGGCGTCTGCTCGTTCACACGGTTCTCCTGCTGGCGGCTACTTCATTGTGCGTAAGTCCGGGGGAAGTGTGGGGGACCACACGCTTGGAGTTACAACGAAGACAGTTCAAGGTACGTCGCCGGCGGAGGTCGGTCAAAGACGCTCGCGGCGTGTCGCACCCTCAACCTCAACTTGAGGGTCAGGCCTGTAGAGGCCAGCCCCAAGTGATCAGCCAGCCTCGAAGTCCTCGGGCGTCACGTGATCGAGGAACTCCCGGAACTTCTCGACCTCGTCCTCCTGCTCGGCAGGCACGGCGAGGCCGGCCTCGTCGAGGACAGCCTCGTCGCACAGGATCTTGGTGCCGGTGCGCAGGGCCAGGGCGATCGAGTCGGAGGGACGCGCCGAGACCTCCACCCCCGAGTCGAAGACGAGCGTGGCAAAGAAGACGCCGTCCTTCACGTCCGTGATGCGCACCTCGGCCAAGGGGTTGCCGGTTGCCTCGAGCACGTCCTTCATCAGGTCGTGCGTCAGGGGCCGCGGCGGCACCACGCCCTGCTGGGCGAAAGCGATGGCGGTCGCCTCGACTGCTCCGATCCAGATCGGCAGGTACCGCTCCCCCGTGACCTCGCGGAGCAGGACGATCGGCTGGTTCGAGGGCATCTCTACCCGGACTCCCATGACGTCTACTTCGCGCACGTGTTCACCCTACTCGCCCGACAAGGACGCTTCAGGAGCGGCGCAAGCCCGCCTTGACCAGCGTGGCGTGCAGGCGCACGGACAGGGCCGCGATCTCCGAGACGGCGTCCTCGGCCCGGGCCCGGGCGCCGGCATCGCGCCCTCCGCGCAGCGGTGCCACCACTTGCTCGACCAACCCCACCTCGCGATCAGCTGCAGCCCGGAACGCTCGCAGGTGGCGCGGTTCGAGACCGAAGTCGGCCAACTCGCGCGCTGTCTGGGCGATCACCAGTGCATCGGTGTCGTAATGTCCGGTACCCGGTCGTGCGGTGACCAAGCCGAACTGTTCGAGCTGCACCAGAAGGTCGTCGGTGATGTCAGCAATCTTGAGCAGCTCGCGCCGCGAGAGCCGCACCTTGTCACGCCGGGCGAACGACTCGGGGCTCGGAAGCCCGTCGGCGGCCAGCGCGACGGTCGGAACGGTCGGCATCACCGGGTCGATCGGCGGGGGTTCGAGTCCGCGGTCGATCGCGTCGAGGTGCTCGCCGATCACTTTCAAAGGCAGGTAGTGGTCGCGCTGCATGGTCAGCACGTAGCGCAGCCGATGTACGTCATCGGTGGAGAACTTCCGGTACCCCGACTGCGTGCGCTCGGGCTTGATCAGCCCCTTGTCCTCGAGGAACCGGATCTTGGGGATGGTGATGGTCGGAAAGTCCGGGCGCAGCCGGTCAAGCACCTGACCAATGTTCATCCGGTCGGCGCCCGACTCGTCGGTCGGGTCCTCTCGGGGGACGATGCTCGCCATGGCGGTCGTATCCGTCGGGCTCAGTGGGATTCGTGGCCGGAGAAGAACACCAGTCGGTACTTACCGATCTGCACTTCGTCGCCGTCCTTGAGTTGCACGTTCTCGATCCGGTCGCGGTTGACGTAGGTGCCGTTGAGGCTCCCGGCGTCGGCCGCGGTGAACGAGCCGCCATCGCGGTGAAAAACAGCGTGCCGGCGCGACACGGTGACGTCGTCGAGAAAAATCTCGGAGTCAGGATGCCGCCCGGCGTTGGTGACGTCGCCGTCGAGGAGGAACCTACTGCCGGCGCCAGGGCCCTTCTGCACGACGAGCAGCGCGTGCCCTACGGGCAGCGCGTCGACGGCGGCGGCGTCGACCGGGTTCAGGGCCCGGTCGGAGGTCTCGACCTTGTCGACCCCCGCACCGATCTGGATCGTCGCGGTCGACTCACCGGTCGGGTCGCTGCTGCCGGATGCCGGTGCGTCGGCGCTCAGCAGTCGGGTTCCGCACTGCGCGCAGAAGCGTGCGTCATCAGGATTCTGCCTGCCACACGAGGTGCAGAACGGCATCGGACGAGTCCTCCGGTCGGGTACAGGTCCATCGGTGCTCGGTCGACGTCAGCCGGGACAAGTCCCACAAAGTCTCACTGCCGACCTGAGGTTGATGGTTGCCGCGAACCTACCAGCCACCACCGAGTCGATGTCAGCCTTCGAGCGAGGCGACGTAGTCGGCCGCGGACATCAGGCTGGCAAGGTCATCACTGGCCGTCGGCACGACCTCGAAGAGCCAGCCGCCGCCGTAGGGGTCGCTGTTCACCAGCTCGGGCGTGGCGTCGAGGGCCTCGTTGCGCGCCACGACCTCACCCGAGATCGGCGCGTAGACATCGCTCACCGACTTGGTCGACTCCAGCTCGCCGCAGGTGCTGCCGGCCTGGACGGCGTCCCCGACCTCGGGCAGGGAGACGTAGACGATGTCGCCCAGAGCGTCCTGGGCGTACTCGGTGATCCCGATTCGGATCGAGCCGTCGTGATCGCCGGGCGTGCGCACCCACTCGTGCTCAGCGGTGTACTTCAGGTCCTCGGGGTACACGGTTCGGTCTCCTCGATGCGGGGAACGTACGGACAAAACGCGCCGGGTCGACGACCCCTGCAGGTTACTGGTTCGAGCCTGCCCTCACGAGCCTGCCCTCACGAGCCGGGTTGGGCGAACTCGGGCTGCACGGGTTCGCGCACGGCATCGATGTCCAGCGACGTCAGTGGATCGACCAGGAGGTCGGCGCCGTCGCGCTTGAACTGGAGCCGTGGTCCCAACGGAAAGTCGACCGCTCCAGCCAACGTGCTGGTCGCGCCGATCGCGTCGACCACGTACGGCGCCTCGAGCAACGTGCCGTCGACGATCAGCCCGCCGACCCCCACCTCGATCGACGTTTGGGCGACCACGCGCACTTGACCGTTGATCTGGATCGCCTCCGCGCCGACGGCCCGCAGCTCCTGCAACAGGTCCAGCATCGAGGAGATGCGCACCACCCCGGTCTCCTCGGTGATGGTGACCCGGATGCCAGGGCCGGTGACCGGGACCAGGCCGGCGAGCACGTTGAGGTTGTCGACCTCCTGCTGCGCCTGGTCGAGGGCGGCCGCCCGGCGACTCGACTCGGAGAGGAGGTCGGCGCGGGCCTGGGTCAGCCGGTCGATCTCGGCCTGGGTGCGTTGGCTGGTGCCGGCCAGGCCGTTCAACACGTCGATCAGGTCCTGTTCGCGCAACCCGGAGTAGGTCGAGTCGTCTTCCGTCGCACGAATCTGCGTGACGGCCGCGAAGCCAACCAGAGCAAGCAGTACCGCGACCACGATCTGGCCTCGTGAAGGCGTACCCATCAGGGCCTGACGCAGTCGCGACCGGCCGTCCTGAGAATCCTTCGTCGACTCAGGCATGGAACAGGTGGCGACGGATGGCCGCGACGTTGGAGAAGATCCGAATCCCGAGCACGACGATGACCCCGGTCGAGAGCTGGCCGCCAACGCCCAGGCGGTCGCCGAGGTAGACGATGCCAGCCGCGATCACGACGTTGCTCACGAACGAGACCACGAAGACCTTGTCGTCGAAGATCCCGTCGAGGTAGGCGCGCAAGCCGCCAAAGACGGCGTCGAGCGCAGCCACGACAGCAATGGGGAGATATGGCTCAAGCCCCAACGGCACGTCGGGTTGGAAGAACAGGCCGAGCGCTACCCCGACGAGCAGGCCCAGGGCGGCGATCATGGCGCTGGCTCCTTCCCAGGAGTCGATTCGGTGGTCTCGCCAGGTACGACGATCCGGGCCGACCGTAGCCGCAGGTAGGTAGCCGGGGCGGCAGGTAGGGCCAGCTCGTCGATCGTGTCGATGTTGTAGGTGAACCCGAAATCGCCAGCCAGGCCGACAAAGGCAAGCCCGGTCGTGGTCTCGAAGAGCTGTGCTTCGAGCGTCCGGACGTCGCCGATCGCCTCCACGGTGTAGGGCGGCCCGATGCCGACGCCGTTGACCTCGATCGGCACACCGCTGGTACGAATCGCACTCTGCGCGGTGAGGCGCTGACCGTTGATGGCCACCGCTTCGGCCCCGGCCTCCCATAGCCCGTTGGCCAGCAGGGCCAGATCGGAGTCCTGCACCTCTTGGTTGTCATCGGCGTCAGCGACCTCGGTGACCACGATTCGCAGTCCCTGGCCGGTCACGCCGACAAAGCCGGTGCGCACCTGCAGTCGGCGGTTGCGCACCAAGGCTGCCTGCTGCTCGCTGGCGAGCCGAGTGGTCGAGCGCTCCAAAGAGGTGTTGCGGGTACGGAGTGTCGCTGCCCGCTGCTGCTGGCGGGCCACCCGATCCCGCTGGTTCTCGATCCGTCGGATGAGCGTCTCCCGGCTCGCCGAGTCGACATCGGCGTTGCGACTGGTCTGCACGAAGGCCGTCGACACCAGGACGCCGAACACCGCAATCACCACCGCCGCGACTCGCCGGGGCCGGCCACGCGGCGGGCGCGGGGCGCCAGCGGCCCGTCGTTCGGCAGCATCGAGATAGTCGCCGTCCAGGGACTGCTGGGTGATCAGGGTGAGCAGCGGCATCCGGACGCGATCAGGCACGACCGGAGCAGAAACCTCTCGCCGCTCAACCATCGCGGGCCGGGCGTCGCTCGGTCGAGGCGAGAAGCTTGCGCACCTGCCAGGTGTAGAGGACTCCCGCCCACCAGTACAGGCCGATCCCCCAGAAGGCGAAGGCCCAGCCGAACACTTCGGCGAGCGCAGCGACGGTGCCGTCGCCGTCGCCGAGCAAGAGCAGCGGGAAGGCATAGAGCAGGTTGAAGGTGGCGGCCTTGCCGAGGAAGTGCACCGGCAGCGCGCTGAAACCGCGAGTGCGCAGCAATGGCACGAGACCCCACATCAGCAGGTCGCGCAGGGGCAACGAGATCGCCAGCCACCACGGAATGATGTCGCGCAAGGCCAGTCCCACCACGACCGCGAGAATGTAGAGGCGGTCGGCGACCGGGTCGAGGATCTGGCCGAGCACGGACTGCTGGTCGAGCTTGCGGGCCAGCCAGCCATCGAGGTAGTCGGTGATGCCGGACGTGACCAGCACGAGCAGCGCCCACGAATCCTCTTCGGGTCCGAGCACGAGCCACAGGAACAGCGGTACCCCCGCCAGGCGAAGGGCACTCAAGACGTTGGGGAGAGTCCACACCAACGCACCTGGCTCACCGGTGTGCCGCTCGGCGCCCGTCGTCTCACCCGCCACGAGAACCCACCCTAACGGGCGGTTCGGCACGCATCGGGGACGCCGACCTCAGATGCTGTCCTCGTGGTGGGCTGCGTCCCGGATCTCTCCGACGAGCTCCTCGATGACGTCCTCGAGCGTCGCCACACCAACCGTTTCGCCCGCGACGTCGACGACCCGCGCCATGTGCGCCCCCCGGCGTCGCAGCACCTCCAACGTCTCGTGCAGCAACGCATCGTCGGCCACGGTCGCGAACGGGCGGACCCACTTGTCCTCGATCGGCCGCAGACGTCGTTCGTCGTCGGTCTCGAGTACGTCCTTGATGTGCAGGTAGCCCACCAGCGATCCATCCTCGGCCGCCACCGGGAATCGCGAGAAGCCAGTGGTGGCACACAAGTTCTCGACGTCCGCCGCGGTTGATCCGGTCTGCACCGTGGTGAGCGTGTCGGCCGGCAGCCGCACCGTGGCAACGCTCTTCTCGGTGAAGCCGAGCGCTCCGGCGAGTCGGTCGTACTCGTCGTCGGCGATGAGTCCCTCGCCCCGTGACTCTTCGACCAGTGCCGCGACTTCCGCACGAGTGAAAGTCGAGCTCAGCTCATCCTTGGGCTCCACGTGCAGCAGCCGCAAGGTCGCATTGGCGACCGCGTTCAGTGTCACGATGATCGGACGCAGCAGGGTGACCACCCCGAGGATCAGCGGTCCGAGCACGAGTGCCGCGCGCTCAGGCCCGGCGATCGCAATGTTCTTGGGCACCATCTCGCCGAGCACGACATGCAGGAACACCACGACCATGAGGGCGAGGGTGAACGCCACGGGATGGACGAAACCCTCGGGCACGCCGAGATCTTCGAAGAGGGGCTCGATGAGGTGCGCCAGCGCCGGCTCACCGACCGCACCCAGGCCGAGTGAGCAGATCGTGATGCCGAGCTGCGCACCGGCCATCATCAGCGACACGTTCTCCATGGCACGCAAGGTGCTGCGTGCCATCCGCGAGCCGGCTTGGGCCCGAGGCTCGATCTGGCTGCGCCGGGCTGAGATCAAGGCGAACTCCGCGCCCACGAAGAAGGCGTTGAAGGCCAGCAGCACGAGAGCCACGAACAACGCGGTGTAGTCGCTCATGGCTCACCGCCGGGAAGCTCGACGTCCTCGACGACCACGAGTGGTTCGTGAGTGCTATCCGGCTCAGTGGGTGCGTCGAGCAGTCGGAGGCTGAGCCGATCGACTCGCAACCCATCCATGTGCTCAACGGTGAGGATGACGAGCGTCTGACGTGGTTCGTCGGGGTCGGTGCGATCGGGAACCGGCACCTCGGCGAGGTCGCCGGTACGAGGGATCCGGCCCAGGGTCTTCAGCACGAGACCCGCGATCGTGTCGTAGTCCTCGCTCTCGGGCAGCTCGATCCCGGTGAGGTCCTCGACCTCGTCGGGTCGCAGCAACCCTGACAAGGCCCAACTGCCGTCGCGACGTTGACGACCCCGAGTGCCCATGCGGTCGTGCTCGTCGGAGATGTCACCCACGATCTCCTCGATCACGTCCTCGAGGGTGACGATTCCCGCCTGACCGCCGTACTCGTCGAGCACCACGGCCATCTGAAAACCGTCGGCGCGCAACAACGCCATCAGCGGGTCGAGTCGGAGCGAGTCGGGCACGACGATCGGCTTGACCATGAGGTGCTTGACCTTCGTGGTCGATCGCTCGTGCAGCGGCAGGGCCACAGCGTGCTTGACGTGCACCGTGCCGACCACGGCGTCTTCGTCATCGAGCACTGGGAATCGCGAGTGACCGGTGCTGCGGGTGAGCTCGATGACGGCGAGGGCGCGGTCATTGGCATCGAGGCTGTGAGTGCGCACCCGGGGCGTCATGATCTCGCCCGCGGTACGAGTGCCGAATTCCACCGATCGCTCCATCAGCTCGGCGGTCTCGGCATCGAGCGTGCCCTCGTGGGCCGACCTCTGGATCAACGACGCGAGCTCGGCTGAGCTCCGGGCAGACCGAAGCTCCTCCTGCGGCTCGACGCCCAGCCGACGCACGATGGCGTTGGCCGAGCCGTTGAGCACCCGGATCGGGCCCCTCATGCCCGCCGTGAAGAGACGCATCGGCCGTTGGGTGGCGCGCGCGGTCGCCATCGGCAGGGCGATGGCGACGTTCTTGGGCACGAGTTCACCGAAGAGCATCGTCAGGATCGTGCTGAGCACCAGGGCGACAGCCAAGGCGGTCGGCTGCACCGCGCCGTCGGGCAGGCCAAGCGCGCCCAGCGGATCTGCCAGCAGTTCGGAGATCGCCGGCTCGGCGAGAAACCCGATCCCGAGGTTGGTGACGGTGATGCCGACCTGCGCACCAGACAGCTGGGTCGACAGGGAGCGGAGGGCCGACTGGACGCCGATCGCGGCCGCGTCACCACTCTCGGCGGCGCGGTCGACCTGACCTCGGTCGACCGTCACCAGCGAGAACTCCGCGGCGACGAAGACACCGCAGCCGGCCACGAGAAGGAGAGCTACGGCCAAGAGAAGCCAGGCGGTCAGCACGGCCGACCACTCATCGGCGGGACCAGGGGGGAGCCGAGGCGCGTGCGCCTCGGCCTACTTTGAGAGCCGTCCATCGGGCGGGTCGGGTTCCTTCGGGTCGTCGGCAATGCGGTGTGGCTACAGCGTACCGAGACGCTGTCGAGCACGGGCGTGCCGGGACCCCCGGGTCCCCCGAGGGCCACCGGGGCTCGCTGTGGCGTCGGGGCGCTAGGACGGGCGCGGGTCGGGCCCGAAGTCCTGGCTGCACGCGTCTGGCCCCGCACAGTCGACCAGCTCAGCAGTCCGGCGCCGCAGTTCAGCGAGCACCGGGGCGTAGCTGGGGTTCGTGGCGAGGTTGCTGTTCTCGGCTGGGTCGACCAGACGGTCGTAGAGCTCCTCGAGGCCGTCGGCGTAGAACCGGGCGTAGGTGTAGCGCGGCGTGGTCACGCCTCGCCACCACCAGCCGACCCCGCCGTCGTCGGTCTGCTTGGCCGGGCCGGCCTGGATGAGCACCGTGTCGCGCAGCGGCGCATCTGTCTGCAGGGCCGGCAGCAACGACACCCCATCGACGGGAACCAAGGGCTCGGCCCCAGCGATGTCCGCGATGGTGGGGGCGAGGTCGATCATCAAGGCGCGCTGGTCGCGAACGACTCCCGCTGGCACGCCTGGCCCGCGAATGATCAGGGGCACCCGCAGCGACTGCCGGTAGGGCACGTTCTTGGTGACGAGGTTGTGCTCGCCCATCAGGTAGCCGTTGTCGGAGGTGAACATGATGTACGTCGAGTCGAGCTCGCCAGCCACCGTCAGCGACTCGATCAGGCTGGCCACACCGTCATCGACCGCCTGCAGGCTGCGGATCCGCGAACGGAAGATCTCGTTGATCTTGCCGGGTGAAGGCCGGTTCTTCGACTGCACCAGCGAGTTGTTGTCCAGCACGTCGTCGACCAGGTAACCGGGGTCGAGCAGCGAGGGGGAGCGCACGTTTGCAAAGAGGTCGGCGTAGCGCGGAGGAGGCACCGCCTTGGCCGACGACGGAATGCCGTTGGCTTCGTCGAGTCGCCCGTGCGGCGCGACGTGTGAGGCCCAGATGAAGAACGGCTGGTCATCGGCAGCCCACTCGTTGACCAGAGACACGGTGCGTTGACTGATGTAGTCGACGTTGTTGATGTTCGGGTACCACCGCCGATCACCGTTGTTGTACATCTGAAAAGGCGTATAGGCGTACTGACCGAACATGGTCGGGTCCCAGTAGTCCCAGCCCGGTTGCCGGGGACCGTCGGTGCCGAAGCCGTTGAGGTACTTGCCGGTGAACGCCGTGCGGTAGCCGGCCTCGTGCAGCCACACAGGCAACGTGGTCGCGCTCTGAAGTGCGGCGAAGTTGTACGGTGCTTGGTTCGACTTGACGCCATTGTTCTGGGCGTACTGGCCGGTGAGGATCGCCGCGCGAGCCGGACAGCACAGCGGGTGCGGCGACAACGCCCGGTCAAAGGTGACACCCGGGCGCAACAGAAGCTCTCGCGTGACCGGCATCCAGCGCAGGTCGGTGACCGTCATGTCGTCAGTCGTGATCAGAATGACGTTCGGACGCTCCGACGCATCTGGCCCGACAGTCGGGTCGCCCAGGATCGGGTCGGTCGGCTCCCCCGCGGACGGCGTGATCGCGCCGCGTTCCTGCGTGTCGCTTCGTGGCGAGACCGCGAGGACTGCGACGGCCGAGGCCAGCACCAAGAAGAACGCCACCACGAAACGCAACGACGGCCTCGTCAGAGGTCGAGAGGGCGGCATGAATCGCTTCCGGTCGGCGGGCTCGAACGGCGAAAGGCTACGGGACCACTACCTGACTCGCTGCGTCGCCTCGTGGCTCCATCAGCCGAACCTGTCTCGCACCTCATGTCCGGCGAGCACACGGTAGGGGGCCGCCGACGATGTTGCCCGCCGCACCAGTGCCGCCCCCGGGTCGCCGGATCCTGATGCCACGACGAGCAGGTTGCCCGGCCGTCGACCTCGCAGCGTGGCTGGCTCGGCGCTGACTACGACGGAGTCGAAGATCGGCCGCAGGCGGGGTACCACCGACCGCGCGAGAGCGAACGGAGCGACGTCGGCCAGGTTGAGCAGGTACCAGCCGTCCGGTCCCAGCACGCGGGCCACGTCTGCGAGGTGCTCCGCGCTCAGCAGGTCTGCTGGCACCTGCCCGTCGCGGTACGCGTCGGTGATCACCAGGTCGGCCGATGCATCGCGCAAGGCGGCTACACCCGCGACGCCATCGATGCCGCGCACCTTGACGCCACTCGATCGGGGCAGTGGCAGCTCAGCCCGCACTCGCGCGGTGAGTGCTTCGTCGGGTTCCAGCACCACCTGGCTCGAGCGGGCCCGAGTCGCAGTCACGTACCGCGGCAGGCTGAGGCCAGCTCCGCCCACGTGCACGATGCGGATCGGCAGTCCCGGAGCAGCTATCGCGTCGACCACGTCGGCCATCCGGCGCACGTAGTCAAAGGCCAGGTAGGTGGGGTCATCGAGGTCCACGTAGGACTGCTCGCGACCACCCACCAGCACCACGTAGCCGCGCGGACGGTCACGTGCCTCGATGACGACCTCGTCAGACATGCGTGGTTCCGTCCCTTTCGCCTACGGGCCTATGACAAAATGCGACTCATCATGCGCCTCGCTCCCCAAATCTCGGCCCGGCATGCCATTGCGCTCCTGGTCATCGCCTCCCTGGCCGCACTGCTGGCCGCAGTCCCCGCCCCGGCTCGAGCCGACGGCGACCTCCCCGACCGCGACTACGCGACGGTGCCGAAGGAGTGCTTCGCGCCGGGCCAGGAGATCCGGACTCCGGGCCCCTGCTACCTCAACAAGTACAAGGGCAAGCGTCCCACGCTGATCCTCTGGGGCGACTCGCACGCCTGGCAGTTCATCCCGGCTGTCCGTCAGGCAGTCATGGGCAAGAACGTCAACCTCATCTCCTTCGCCTCCGGCAGCTGTCCCCCGGCCGTCGTGCCCAAGCCGCCGAAGGGCGAGCGCTACCCGGGCAAGTGCGAGCTCAACGATGCGCTGGCGCTGAAGTTCATCAAGAAGCAACGCAACGAGAACAAGCGCTTCAAGGTCATCCTCGCGTCCAACTGGGGCGGTTTCCGGCAGGGCTATCGCAAGATGGTCATGGACGAGGTGATGCCCACTTCGGGCTACACCGACTTCGTCAAGCAGATGATCCGGCTCTCCCACGAGGGCACGCCGAAGCTCTTCACCAAGCTCGGCAAGATGGGCGTCGACACCGACGTGATCGCTCAGTCTGCCGTCGTTCCCGAGCGAGTGCCGGTGTGCGAGGCCGGCCAAGACCCCTACCTGTGCGACATCCCGCGCTGGCGTGCCATTCCGGAGGAGCGTGACACACAGAACTTCCTCCGGCAGCAGATGCGCAAGCTCAAGAACAACCCGCGATACATCGACGCCTCGCCGTCCTACTGCGACGCCGACGTGTGCCACGGCCTCGTCGGCACGATCGAGACGTTCTACGACAGCCTGCACCTGAGCGCCACGCGCACCCGCAACCTTCGCCAGTACTTCGGACCGTCAATCTCCGATCTCCTGCGCGGCTGATCCATGTCGGTTCGCACCTTCCGGCTGCCCAGCGCAGCGGGCCGGGCCCTGCTGCTGGTTGTCGTGGCACAGTCCCTCCTGCTCGCGCTCGTGGCCGTTCCAGCCCAGTCATCGACGGGCGACCACGCCCTCAGTTCGCTCGTGGGCAAGATCGGTGTGGCGAGCGAAGGCCAAGATCCCTCCGAGGACTTCCCGCAGCTGCCCGATCGGTGCTTCGACGAGGCCAACGACCGGCCGGTCACACCGTGTCGACTCGTGCGGTTCGAGCGTCGTCCGACAGTCTTCATGTGGGGCGACTCCCACGCGTGGATGTACCTGCCGGCCGTGCAGCACCTGGCCCAGCGCAACCGGCTGAATCTGGTGATCATGTTCGCGGGCGGGTGTCCTCCCACTATTCCCCTGCCCCGCGAGCCCGGTGACCGGTACGGGCACTGCGAACGGCACAACGCGGCCGCGCTCGACCTGGTGACCGACTATCGCCGCAAGGGCCGCGACTTCACGGTGATCCTCGGTTCGTGGTGGAGCGGCTACCGGCAGGCCTACCGACGGATGCAGAAGCCGAACGCGGTCTTCACCCCGTACGAGGCGCACATTGTCGAGCTCGCGCACCGTGGCACCGAGCCGTTCTTCGACAAGCTCGCCCGGCGCCGCATCCCCACCGATGTGATCGGGCCCTCGGCCAACGTGCCTATCGACCCCGAGCCGTGCCCCGCTGGTCGCACGCCCTACATGTGCGAGCTCCCACGCAAGATCGCTCTCAACGCCGAGCAGCGCAACCGCCAGTGGTTGCAGCAGCTGATGAAGCCGCTCCGATCAGCCCGCTACATCGACGCCACGTCGGTCTACTGCGACGCTGGCAACTGTCATCCGAAGGTCGGTCGGATCACCACGTTCTTCGACGACATCCACCTCGGGGCCACACTGACCCGAACGATGACGCCCTACTTCCGCCCCACCATCCAAGGCCTCGTCCGCGCCGACCGATAGGTTGCCGCCATGCCAATCAGTCACGACCAGGCCGAGGCCACGGTCCGCACGTACCTCGCTCTCGTCGCCACCGGAACAGCGGATGAGATCGCCGATCTCTACTCCAACGACGCCGTGCTCGAAGACCCGGTGGGCGCGACCCCACTGCGAGGTCGCGACGAGATTCGTGCGTTCTACGCCACCATCGAAGGCCTCAGCATCACCACCGACTTGGTGACGCTGCGCTCCAGCGGCGGTCAAGCGGCGTTCCACTTCCGGATCGCCACCGACACCGGGGCTGGCATCGCCCTGATGGAGCCGCTCGAGGTCATGGAGTTCGACGAGGACGGCAAGATCACCAGCATGCGTGCCTGGTGGAACGACTCCGACCTGACCTTCGAGTAGGTCGATCAGGGGGCGTCACTATTCTGGCGCCCATGCTTGCCACGACTCGTCACGGTGCCGTCTCCGTCTTGGAGCTCCAGCGCAGCGAACGCCGCAACGCCCTCAATCTCGAGTTGTGCCGCGCCATCGACGACGCTGCCCACGCTGAGGTCCACGCTGGTGCTCGGGTCCTCGTCGTCACTGGCGAGGGGTCGGCGTTCTGCGCCGGCGCCGATCTCAACGGCGTGTATGGCAATGAGTTTCTCGAGGCGCTCTACGGCATGTTGCACGGCCTCACGAAGCTGCCCGTGCCCTTGGTGGCCGCCGTCAACGGACCCGCGATCGGGGCAGGCACCCAGCTCGCACTTGCGTGCGACTTGAGGGTGGCCGACACCTCCGCGCAGTTCGCAGTTCCCACCGCGCGCAACGGCATGGCCGTCGACGCCTGGACGATCCGCACGTTGGCCACCATCGCTGGCGGCGGCCCTGCGCGTCGACTGATGCTCTCCGCCGAGACCTTCGACCAAACGGGTGCGCTCGCGTGCGGGTTGGCTGATCGACCCGGCACCCTCGACGACGCAATGCGCTGGGCAGAGGAGATCGCCACCCTCGCACCGCTCACCCTGGCTCACAACAAGCTGGTGCTCAACGACGGGACCAAGGCGGAGATCGACGCGAGCTTTGCGGCGTGCTGGGCCAGCGCCGACGTCCGCGAAGCCGCCGCAGCCCGAGCTGAGAAGCGCACGCCGGTGTTCACCGGTCGCTGAAGGTGATTCGGCCGCGCACCGTGGTGGAGTCCCGTAGCGTCGCGACATGACCGAGGATCAGGCTCCCACCGCGCTCCCGGCGTGGCGCGGCGCCATCGCCCTCGGCCGACCACTCGTCGTCCGCACCCTGTTGTGTCTGGGACTGGCGGGCGTCCTGTCCCTGCCCCTCGCCTTCTCGTGGGCGGTCACCCACACCGAGGTGCAGCAGCAGATCGGCACCTCGCCCACTACTTTCTCCTTGACCACCGACGGGCACAGTGAGTTGCGGCTCGGCATTGCGGGCACCGTCTACGTTCCTCGTTCTGAGGGCCCGATCGGGTTGATCGCCCAGGTAGAGGGGCCTGGCGACCCCGGAGCCGGCGACGGCGATCTCGCCAACTACGTCCGCCCGGAGATGCTCAAGCTCTACACGGGCCTCTTCCACGACCCCGAGGCCGCGATCCAGGAATACGTCTCGGTCGTGCAGACCGAGTTCAAGAACCAGGTCATCCTGGCCGAGATCATTCTCGGCGGGCTGGGGGGCCTCGTCTTCCTCGGCCTGTCCTACCTGCTGCCGTTCGGCGACCTCCGCTCCCACCCTCGACCTCGACTCAGGGCGGCTGGGGTCGCTTTGCTCACCCTGGTCGCGACCAGCACGTTGGCTTGGGTGCAGCTGACGTCGTCCGACGCTGGTTCGGGCCCCGAGAACGGCGTCTATCCCCTCACCGCACTCGACGGCACCGCCGCGGCGGGCAGCACGACCAACAGCCCGGTCCTGCGGGCCCTGCTGGGCGGCGCGTTCGCCAAGTCCAAGCTGCTGGTCAAGCGCCAGGAGGCCGCCGAGGCCAGCTATCGCGTCAGCGCAGCCGACGACCTGGAGAGCCAGCGTGGGCTGATGACAGGAGCTCTCGAGGGCGAGGTGGCCGTCATGATGCAGTCCGACATGCACTGCAACATCACCATGATCCGCCTCCAGACCCAGGTCTGGTCGATGCTCCAGGACGACTTCGGCGATGACGCCCCCCGCCTGCTGGGAGTGACTGGTGACCTCACCACCAACGGCACTGCCGCCGAGGGCACGTGCATCCGCGATGAGCGCGCCATCGCCGGCGACGCCCCGGTGGTCGCGGTGACTGGCAACCATGAGTCGGACGTGAGCGTGAAGCAGATGAAGGACTCCGGCATGACCGTTCTCGACGGCTCCACCGAGGAGATCGAGGGTGTCCGCCTGCTCGGCGATGAAGATCCGGCGCGATCGGAACTGTTCGGCGGCACCGCCCTGCGCGGCGATGAGACCCAGCAAGACGTCGGTACCCGGTTGTACGAGGAGGCTCGGGACGGCGACCGGCCCGACCTCGTGCTCGTGCATGAGGCGTACGCGGCCCAGGCGTTCCTGGACGTCGGGCCCATGCGTGCCTTCATGGACGAGGCCGGCGACCCGACGACCCCGCTCGAGGACGATGTCCGTGACGCCCCGGCCGCCGCGGTGTTCTTCGGGCACTGGCACGAGTCGGTTCCGCCACGTGTCGTGTGGAACGACGACGGCACCTGGACGCTGGTGATGGAGCTGGACACCTCAGGCGGCGCCGTCGACACCCCCACCATCACCAACTTCTCGACGCCGTGGTCGAGCCCGCGCCAGACGGCGTCGTTCCCGGTGCTGTTCCTCGACGAGGATCGCCGGCTGATAACCGGCTACCAGATCTATCGCTTCGAGCCCGACGGTGAGGTGGTGGTCGAGCCGCGGGTCGACGTCGGCGTGCCGGCGCCGGAGGAATCAAGCGGCGGTCGCTCCAAGCGCACTGTGGGCGACTAGAGCCTCACGTCGGCAACCACGACACGTTGCCTGCCAGCACGGCGTACCCGACGAATGCTCCAACGTCGAGCAGGAAGTGCGTGATCACCAAGGGCGTGACGCGCCCCCAGCGCCGGTAGAGCCACCCGAAGAGCAGTCCCATGACGAAGTTGCCGACGAAGCCACCGATCCCCTGGTAAAGGTGGTAGCTGCCGCGCAGGCCCGCAGCCCAGCCGATCGCCGCCCACTGGCCCAGCCCGATCTGCCGCAGACGCACCAGCACGTACCCGAGCACCACGAACTCCTCGAGCAACGCATTCTCCAGTGCCGAGAGCACCAGCACCGGGATCTTCCACCACACCTCGGTGTCGAGGCCGTCGGCCACGACCGTCAGGTTCAGGCCCCAGGCGTGCATCATCAGGTAGAACGCCAAGCCCACCGAACCCACGGCCGCAGCCAGCCCAGTACCGAGCCCGACGTCGCGTGGGCCAGCGCCGTGGAACCAGACCTGGCGCAGGCTCGTGCCCGAACGCACCAGCAAGTAGCCGGCCAACGCGATCGGCACGACCCCGAAGAAGATGCTCATCAGTTGGTAGGTCAGGTCAAGCCACGGCCGGTCCGGCGCAAAGCTGCGATGGAGCGCGGTGGTCTGCGACGAGAGGCCGCCGGGAGCGGTCGCGGCCGCCACCAAGTTCACGAACGCGTAGAGACCCGAGCGACCCAGCGTGAGCATCAGGACGACAACCAGCTCGACGATCAACAGCCCACGGTCGGGCAGGCGGGCATCGTCCTGGGTCCAGGGGGCGGCGTCGGCCCGTACGTCCAGGACGGCGCGGACCCGTGCGCGGAAGTCGTCCATCCCGATCATCATTCCAGGCGGCTGGCTGACAGCATGGACCTATGAGCGCGTACTGGATCAGCAGCTACCTCGACATCACCGACGACACCAAGCTCGCGGCCTACGCGACGCTCGCCGGACCCGCGCTCACCGAGGCCGGTGGACGATTTCTCGCTCGCGGGCTGCCCGAGGCGGTTTACGAAGCCGGACGCGAACAACGCTCGGTCGTGATCGAGTTCCCCGACGTCGCTACCGCCGTCGCGGCGCACGACAGCGCTGCGTACCAAGAGGCCTTGCGCGCTCTGGACGGCGGGGCAGTGCGTGACCTCAGGATCGTGCCCGGGGTCTAGAGAGGGTCTCCCCCTCCTGTGCTACTCGAGGACGTTGACGTCGAAGGAGACGTCGCTGCCGTCAACCTCGGTCACCTCGACCTCGACATCGACCGTGGTGTCGTCGTCGAAGGTGACGGTGCAGTCCTGCGTGGCGCCGACCTCGCCGTCGAGGTCGCCGTCGCACTCGACGTCGGTGACACCGGCTTCACCGCGGGCGACCTCCTTCTCGAGGTCGGACTGGGCAACGCTGACCGAGCAGCCGCTGAGGGTCAGTACGACAGCAGCGATGGGAGCGGCCCAGGCCGCGCGAGAGATACGCATGGGCCAAACCCTCGCATGCCGCGAGACGACCTCACAACGCGGTCCAGCCCACCCGCCACGGCTCAGCGCGAAGCGACGAGCCGGGCCCGGCGTCGTCGCCCACCCACCCCGCGGATCAGCTCGCCACCGACGAATCCGGCAGCAGCCCGGAGAGGGTGCAGGCCGGGGTCCACCTCGCGACCGTCGCCGATTCGACCGATCTGCGTCTCGTACCACTCAGACTCGCCGGTCAAGCCCGCCACGGTGGGCAGGGTGTACCGCGGGAGTGGCATGCCCTCGCCACCGGCGAGCAGCGTGGCGGGCAGACCCGGGTCGATCGCGATCGGGCGGCCGAGTCCGATCACGTCGACCGCTCCCCCGCTGAGCAACTCTTCCATGGCCGCTCGAGTTCGGATGCCTCCAGTGAGCATGATCGGCACGTCGGGCGCAGCCGCCCGTGCCCGGGTGGCGAAGGCCGCAAAATAGGCCTCCTTGCGGCTGGCCGCCCCACGAGCGACCGCGGCCTCCACCCCTTCACCTAGGAGGGCGGGGCTCTCGTAGGTGCCGCCGGAGATCTCGAGCAGGTCGATGCCTTCATCGACCAGCAGGCGTACCACCTGCTCGGCGTCATCCTCGGTGAAACCGCCGTGCCTGAAGTCCGAGGAGTTGAGCTTGACCGCGACGGTGAAGCCGGGCGAGGTCGCGGCGCGCGCGGCTCGAACGGCACGCACCAGAGCCCGTGCTCGGCCGGGCACGTCGCCGCCCCACTCATCGGTGCGTTGGTTGACCTGGGGCGAGAGGAACTGAGCCAGCAGATATCCGTGGGCGGCGTGCACCTGGACGCCGTCCAGCCCGGCCTGCTCGCACAACGCGGCGGCGCTTCCGAAACCGGCGACAATCGCCTCGATCTCGTCAGCGCTCAACGCCCGAGGCCTGCCGAAGAGGCCGAGCATCGCCACTGCGTCGCCAGCGCTGGGCGCTGGTGGACGACTGGTGATGAATCGATTGGCCTGCCGGCCGGGGTGGTTCAACTGCGCCAGCATCGGCGTGCCCGCAGCGGCCGTCCGCACCTGACGCAGGCGCCCCATGTCGAGGTGGCGGTCAGCAACGATGTTGCGGCTTCGCTCGAGGTAGCGACGATCAACCATCAGGTTGCCGGTGATGAGCAGCCCACTTCCACCCTCCGCCCAGCGCCGGTAGACCCGCTCGTGCCGCACGGTCGGCTGGTTGTCAGCGTCGGCAAGGTTCTCGGTCATGGCCGCCTTGGCGATCCGGTTCGGCAGCACGAGGCCGCTGGGCAGGGTCAGGGGCTCATTGAGGCTGGTCACCCACACACTCTCGCGGGTCACCTCGACCACCGGCACGGAACCCCCGAAGGGTCGTTTCAGCCTGACCCGACCTAGTCATGGTGGATGGCCTGTCGGCCACAAGTGCGAGCATCGGTTGAGGTCGGACCTGGGCGCACCACCTGGCCCCTACTCTGCCAAGGAGGGAGAAGTATCACCGCGTCCGGCAACGGATACCGGACGCCCGATGGGGAGGGAAACCCATGCATCATTGCAAGCGCGCCACCGGAGTCGTGCTGGCCTCGGCCGTCATCGGCTCAGGACTCAGTCTTGGATTCAGCACCACCGCGCACGCCGCGCCAGCCGTCGCTCCGGCGTCGGTATCGACTGTTGCGTCGAGCCAACAGCTACCTGTCCTCGGCGGGCTGCTTTCCGTCGTCACCGACCCGCTGCTGAGCGGCTCCGGCGCGGTCGGATCACTCATCACACTCACTGACCCAGTCTGGAACCTGCTCTCGGGCGTCACGAACAGCTACCAGTGGCTGCGCGACGGGGTCCCGATCGTCGGGGCCACCGGATCGACGTACCTGCCCACCGCCGAGGATGCCGGCCACCAGATCACTGCGCTCGTGAGTGGCTCGCTGCTTGGGGTGCTCCCGGTTTCCGTGCTCACCAACGCGCTGACCATTCCGCTCTCCGGCGGCGTCGGCGGTGGTGGCGGTGGCGGTGGCGGTGGCGGCCTCGAGCCGGGCAGCCTTTTCGCTGCCGTGCTGCCCCTTCTCCAGGGGACCCCGGTGGTCGGCGGCGTGCTCACCATGCTCCCCACGACGTGGAGCCTGCCCGGGGTCACCACCTCGGTTCAGTGGCTGAGCAACGGCGTCCCAATCCTGGGGGCCACCGGCTCGTCGCTGCCCTTGACCGGCGACCTGCTCGGCTCCGACATCTCAGCCGTTGTCACTGGTGCAATCGCTGGCCTCCCCTTGGTCTCGGTGATCACCTCTGCCCTCGGCGTCTCATCGGCGGCTGACGCGATCGTGGCCGAACTCGTTCCCAGTCTGACCGGCGGCGGGCTGGTGGGCACGGTGCTCAGCGGCTCGGCCCCCACGTGGAGCGTCGAGGGCGTGACCACCGCCTACCAGTGGCTCCGCAACGGAGCACCCATTCCGGGCGCCACCACCCAGACCTACACCCTCACCAACGATGACGCCGCCAAGCAGATCGCGATGAAGGCGACCGGCACCAAGGGCAGTTCGACCGGCACCGCCACCAGCGCACCGGTCGTGGGCAAGCTGGCAGAACTCTTGACGAACGTCACGAAGCCGGTGCTCGGCGGGTCTGGCAAGGTCGGGGGGCTGCTCAACGTGGCTCCCGGTGTCTGGAACGGACTGACTCAGCCGGTCTTCGGCTACCAGTGGTTCGCCAACGGCAAGGCCATCTCTGGCGCCACCGGGTCTCAGTACGTCGTGAAGGCCGCTGATGCCGGTCGCAGCCTCGCCGTCCTCGTCACGGCCACCCGCGCCGGCACGCCATCGGCATCCGCCGCGACGGACGTCGTCGAGATCGCCAAGATCGGGTCGCGCACCGTCGCGAAGACACTGAAGAAGCAGGTGCAGGCAGGCCGGGCGGCCCTCATGAAGCTCACCATCTCTTCGAGCGGGTCTGCGTCGGCGGGCAAGGTGGCGGTGGTCAACGGCAAGAAGCTCCTGAAGATCTTCACCGTGCGTTCGAACGACAACGGCACCCGGATCGTCAAGCTGCCCAAGCTCAAGAGGGGCAAGCACTCGCTGCTCGCAGTCTTCTTGGGCAACGCCACTCAGGCTCCGTCGGTATCGAAGGCCACCGTCCTCAAGGTGGCGAACGGTCGCACTGACAAGTAGGTCGTCCTGCCGCGTGCCGGTTCCACGCTTCGTCGCGGGACCGGCATTAGGCTGTCTTGATGCTCTCTCTCAGTCCGGTGCGCTGGCTCGGGTGGGGAATCGTCGGTCTGCTCGTCGGCCACGTCACCGGCCTCCTTGGCGAGGAGTGGTTCGGTTGGTCGCGTACTTCCGGCATCATGCGCCAGTTCGACCTCAACGGAGAGGGCAACCTCGCTGCCTGGTTCGAGTCGCTGGTGCTGATGTGCGCGGCCCTCGCCGCGCTGGCCATCTATCTGGCCCATCAAGGTCACCATCGCCACGCACGGCGGTGGGGCTTTCTCACTGCTCTGCTGTTTTTGATGACGATCGACGAGGCCGCTCAGCTGCATGACATGGCCACCGGCCCGCTACGACGGGGCTTGGCCCTCGAACCAGGAGTCCTGTACTTCGCCTGGGTCATCCCGGCACTCGTCATCCTCGCTGTCGTCGCCGTCTACCTGCTGCCGCTAGCGAGAGCACTGCCGACCGCGTTTCGCGCTCGACTTGTGCTTGCCCTGGCGGTCTACGTGGGCGGGGCCCTCGTCCTCGAGATGATCTCGGGGGTAGCCGTCGCCGCGGGGCACGACACTGCGCACTACTACGCCGTCATCACCATCGAGGAAACGTGCGAACTGGTAGGCGCCGTCTTGCTTGTCTCGGTGCTCATGGCTCTCCTACGCAGCCTGCGACCCACGATGACCTTGCAGTTGCTCGGCCCGCGGATCCACGTCACCGTCCTACCCGCACCCCACCAGTCTGATCCGTCCATCGCTTCCACGACGCCCTAGTGCTGATCGCGCCTTCCCCGTGTTCGCGTCAGCACGGCACCTCGTGTGCTCATCGGTCATGACCCAAAAAGTCTCGCATGGACCTGACGAACCCTTTCCTTGTCGGCATCCATCAGGTCGGCCTCCTCGACAATGGCTCGGATCAGCGTGGCCTGCTCACGCAGAGCATTCTTGGCTACGAGGCGGGATGTGCGAGGCAGCGACTCCACCACGTCCTTGAGCACGACCAGGAGGTGGATGAGCATCGTTGGCTGGCTCTGCGAAGCGATACGAACCTCGTCGAACGCAACCCCGATCAGCTCGTCGGGAGTCGTGGCAAACGGCACGAGGACAAGTCGACCGTCCACACCTTCGAGTCGGCGGGCAGGGGCGTCACGGTGGAGCAGGTCGGCCAACACCACGCCGAGATGAGACATCGCGTCGTGCGCGGTCGTCGGGTCGTTGATCCCCGGCGACATAGCCTTCAACGCCACGTCGGCCAGTTGGCGGACACCATAGACGACGTCCTGCTGCAACGTTCTGCTTTGACCGATCGTCACACACGAGCGGAGACGTGCGGCGAGCCCATCAGCAGGCTCAGGGAAGACGTAGCACAGCGGCGAGTTCTGGACGGCGTAGCGCCCGGCCACAGTCTCCAGGCGTAACCACGTGCCGGCGGGCAGCTCGCCGAGCAGGCGTTCGTAGTCGATGTTCTCCACCCAGCCATAGCGGTCGAACCGCACTGCGACAGCCTGCGGAGGGAGGTCGGGTACCGGCCCATCACTTTCGCCCTGATCGTCGTCCTGACTCGGTTCGGGCCACGCAGAGCTTGCTTGACTCAGTGCCTCGTGAGTCACTCGATGCAAGATCATCGAGACATCCATGGAGTGAGCCGCGTGGTTGATGAAGGCGATGATCGACAGAATCGAGGCAATGCCGAGCACCACCGCCAGCAAGATGGAGACGCTGGGCACGATGGCCTCTCCGACACCCTCCAGCGAGCTGCGCACTGCGCGCAGCACGACGAGGCAATAGGTGAATGTGCCCACCACCAAACCCATGACCCGCTTGTTGAAGGGATCGCGGAACATTCCGTGCACGACCCGCGGCGAGTACTGGCTCGAGGCCAATGAGATGAGCAGCAAGCTGACGGAGAACGCAATACCAGCAAAGGTCAGTGTTGCTCCGGCCACTGTGGTCAGCACGGTGCGCGCGCTGTCGACTGTGGCCGTCAGGCGCGGATGAATTTCGGTGACTTGTGAGTCAACCACCAGCATCGCCTCGCCCATGACGATGGCGAAGACCACACACATCATGGGGACGAAGAACAGGCTGCCGCGCAACTTGTCGCTCCAGGCAGCAATTCGAGCGAACATTCCAGTGCGTTCCATTCTCTATGTGGTGGGGCCGGTCGGCGCCAGGGCGGATGGCTCATCTTCTCGACGAGCCGGTCGCATCATCTCCAGGAGGCGCGGCCCACCCTCGACGACCAGCACGTCTGCGCCCGTCTTGACTCCGGCCTGTTGCAATTGGTGCAGAACGACACCAATGACCTCATGCTGCGCCACCTTCGTCTCCATCTGTCGGGCTCCTGACCAGAATCGCAGGTCGAGCCGAACCGTGGCGGAGCCGACCTCCTGCAACAGCGCCTGGGGTGGTGGTTCCGCCAAGACTGACGACAGCGAACTCATCGCTTCTTCCGCAACCACTACCGCCAGGTCAAGGTCGGAGCTGTCATCGATGTCGATGCTGACCGTGGAGCGCACGTGCTCGAAGCCGGTCTGGACGGTCACGATCTCTGAGTGCACCACCGAGTTGGGGATCAGGACGAGTCTGCCGTCGTAGGTCCTGACAGTGGTGCTGGTCAGCGTCACGCTGACCACGGTTCCTGACACGTCTCGAACTGCAATTTGATCGTTGATTCGAATCTTGTCGCGTCCCAAGATCACGATCCCAGCGAACATGTTGCCAAGCACTGTCTGAAAAGCGATCCCTGCCGCGATCGACAGGACGCCGATTCCTCCTAGGGCATTGACCGGCTTGACGCTCGGGAACACGAGCGTCATGGCGGCTGCGAACGAGAAGACGATCAGCAGCCACCGAATCAGGTGCGCGAACATCGTGCTGGCACTCGGCGATCTCCCGCGCCAGCGCAAGAACCGGCCGGTGAGGAAACCTGTTGCTCGCGCCACCACCCAGCCGCCGATGAGCACCGTGGCACCGACAGCCGCCCCCTCCCAAGTAACGGGTACCGATGGGAACGGCTCGGCAGCTAACGACAGCAGCAATTCCTGTTCCATGCCTCTACCCTCCCATCCCCGCACTCCACGCCGGCCACCTCGACATCGTCCCTTAGCAAAGGGCGACCGTGGCGCGGCAGGCGGACGTCCCGCTGAGTTCTGAGCTCACCAGCTTCGCTCTCCTTCGGCGACTGAGCTCAGCGGCCGTGACGCTCTCGCGGGCGTCGTACCCACGACCAACGGCCGTTCTGTCATGACTGCGGGCCAGATTCAGACGGAGACGTCGAGTGGCTGCTGACACCCGGGCGATCAAAAGCGTGCTTTCGGGCTCCTGAACGAAGCTGTCGGGCTGGCGAAGCTTCGGCCCTCATCGCGGAGTTTCAGACGTACGGGGCAGATCTTCCAGCGCACTGCGATTCCCCGCCTGACTGGACGGGATGACGCTCAGGCTGCCGTCACTTTCCAGCACCACCGCCGCCACCGTGGTCACATCACCGATGCCACTCCCCCGGATCGCCTGCCTGACCTCGGCCTCAGTCAGCCTGGCTGAGCGCAGCGTGTGGTGGAGGAACTCACCGTCGCGCAGGAGCAACGCCGGGCCGGCGGTCATGACGGCGCGTAAGGTCGGAACTCGGGAGATGATCAGCGCGACCAAGAACTGCAGCAGCGCCAACACCGCCAGCGCGACCACGCCCTCCGACCAGGAGACGTCGGTACTGAGAAAGATCGTCGCGAGAGTCGAGCCCAAGGCGACGGTGACGACAAGGTCGAACGCGTTGAGCTTCGACAGGGTGCGCTTGCCGGATGCGCGAAGCACCAGCACAACCGCGGCATAGGAGGCGGGGCCCACCAGCAGGACCCGCACGACATCGGACCAGGTATCGAACCACATGAGTCATGTGTACCCGCCACCTAGCGATGCGACTCCTGTCTCGGGGAGAACGTTCGAGTCGGCTGGCGATGAGCCGACGAGCGTCGTTCACCGCAACGGCGTCGAGGGTGCTCGCTCCTCTTAACGAGATGAGATGAAGTTGCTTGCAAATACGCGACACCCGGACCCGCTTTCGCAGGTCCGGGTGTCGCCGATGTCCTGAGACATCACACGGTCGGGCTGACAGGATTTGAACCTGCGACCCCTTGACCCCCAGTCAAGTGCGCTACCAAGCTGCGCTACAGCCCGAACACCCTGCGGAGCAAGGCGGTTGAACCCTACAACAGCCGCGGCGGGAGCTTGGTATCGGTCTCCTACCCCTCGACGCCGGCTTGGCGAAGACCCGCAGCGCACTGGGTGTTTTGTCTGCCTCGCTCGGCGACCGATCTGACAAATCAGCGCTTGCGCTTCTCGCGCACCCGTTGCTGCAGCACGATCGGCGTGCCGACGAACCCGAATTGCTCGCGCAGGCGACGCTCGATGTAGCGCTCGTAGGAGGCTTCGAGCTTGCCCGACGTGAACAGCACGAATGAGGGCGGCGCCGTGCTGACCTGGGTGCCGAACATGATCTTGGGCTGCTTGCCGCTGCGCACAGGGTGAGGGTGCTCCGCAACGAGGCGCCCGAGGAAGCCGTTGAGCTGTCCGGTCGGGATTCGGGTCTCCCACCCCTCGATCGCGCGGTCGATCGCTGGAACCAGTCGGTCGATGTGCCACCCGGTCTTGGCCGTGATGTTGATCCGCGGCGCCCATTGCACCTGCACGAGGTCACGCTCGATCTCGCGGTCGAGGTAGTAGCGACGCTCTTCGTCGACGAGGTCCCACTTGTTGAAGGCGATGACGAGTGCGCGGCCAGCCTCGCGGATGGTCTGGATGATCCGGATGTCCTGCTCGGAGAGCGACTCTCCCCCATCGACCACCATGACAGCCACCTCGGCACGGTCGATGGCCGTGGTGGTGCGCAGCGACGCGTAGTACTCGTGCCCCGAGGCCTCCTTCACACGCTTGCGAATGCCTGC
Source organism: Nocardioides sp. (assembly GCA_049583775.1). Classification (GTDB taxonomy): domain Bacteria; phylum Actinomycetota; class Actinomycetes; order Propionibacteriales; family Nocardioidaceae; genus Nocardioides. Next base: position 16,661 of record JBAUWM010000010.1, on the reverse strand, counting down.
GGTGTCGATGAACCGCCACAGCCGCCCGCCCAGCTCAACCAGTTCGTCCACTGGGTCGACGGTCGTGCCAGCCACGTTGTCGACGACCACGCGCTCCTCGCCGGCGAGCTTGTTCAGCAACGACGACTTGCCGACGTTCGGCTTGCCGACGATCGCCACCCGACGCGGTCCGCCGACTTCGGCGTCAGTCTCAGGCGGCGGGTCGGGCAGCGCGGCCAAGATGGCGTCCAACATATCGCCCGAGCCGCGTCCGTGCAGAGCCGAGACGGCAAACGGTTCGCCCAGGCCCAGGTTCCACAACCCGTAGGCCTCGGCCTCGGTGCGTTGGTCGTCGACCTTGTTGGCGGCCAGCACGACGGGCTTGCCTGACTTGCGCAGGATCTTCACGACCTCCGCATCGCCGTCGGTGATACCCACGGTGGCATCGACGACGAATAGGACAGCGTCTGCAAGGGTGACCGCCACTTCGGCCTGCGCCGAGATCCGCTGAGCCAGTCCGCGGGCATCGGGGTCCCAGCCACCGGTGTCGACCACCGTGAAGGCACGACCGTTCCAGTTGGCGTCGTAGGGCACCCGGTCGCGCGTCACGCCCGGTACGTCCTCGACGACGGCCTGCCGTCGTCCGATGATGCGGTTCACGAGCGTCGACTTGCCGACGTTCGGGCGGCCGACGACGGCTAGGACCGGCACCGGACCCTCCGAGTGCTCGGTGCCGGCGCCGTCGCCGGTCTCGGTCACTACTTCGTTCATGCTGACTTCTCCGTGATTCCCCCGCCGGGGTCTGGTTCGTGCTGACCCGCAGGAAGCGGGCCAGGGAGGGAACGCCCCGTCGAGCGCTGTGCTTCCTCGAGCTCGGTGAGCATTCGGTCACGCAGTACCCGGGAAGCAGCGGCGACCTGCTCCTGGGTGCGCGGCCACGGCTGCCGGTCGATCGTGACCGCACGTCCGTAGACCAGGTCCAGGGTCGCACCCTTTGTCGGAAGTGACGACGACGCGCCTCCAGGGTCGCGGGTGCCGAAGATGATCACCGGCACCACGGGGGCTCCGGTGACGAGCGCCAGGTAGCCGGCCCCGCGGTGAAAGCGCTCCAGCTCGCCGGTGCCTCTGGTGCCTTCGGGGAAGATGCCCACGGCCAGGCCGTCCCGCAACGCCCGCACCGCGGTCTTCACCGCCTGGGGATCAGTCCGGAACCGGTCGAGCTTGATCTGGCCGGCGAGGCGCAGGAAGGGTCCGAGCGGACCGCGGAACATCTCCATCTTCGTCAAGGCGTGCGCGGGTCGAGGCGAGAAGACAGCCAAGAGCGGGCCATCGATCACGCCAACGTGGTTGGCCGCGAGGATCACCGGCCCGGAGGCGGGCACGTGCTCGGCGCCGTGGATGACGACGCGGTAGCGGCGTCGGATGATCCACCGTGCCCACCAACGGTTGGTCTGCAAGTACCAGCGAACGACCCGCGGCGCGCGATCAGTGCGCGGGCGGTCGAGGTGCGAGGAGGTCACACCGGCTCCAGCGCCTGCCCGACCAGCTCCGCGAGGGTCGAGATCACCTCGTCCAACGAGTGATGGGTGGTGTCAATGTGCGCGGCGCCGTCGGCCATCACCAGCGGTGCGGTCGCGCGTCCTGAGTCGATGCGGTCGCGCTCGCGCAGCGAGGCCTCGGTGGCGCCGAGATCGGAGCCGCCCTCCTCGAGCGCACGGCGGGTCGCCCGCGCCGCAGGATCAGCCGTCAGGAAGACCTTGACCTCGGCCTGCGGCCAGACGACCGAGCCGATGTCGCGACCCTCCACCACGATGCCGCCGGCACCGATGATCTCGCGCTGCAAGGTCAACAGTCGGGCGCGCACCGCGGGCACCGTGCTGACCGGTGACACCGACGCAGTCACCTCATCGGTACGAATGGCGACTGCCACATCTATGGCGTCGACGGTGATGGTCGGCCCATTCGGGTCGGTGCCCGACACCACGACGGGCTCGTCGACACGCGCTGCCACAGCATCGGCGTCGTGGACGTCGACCCCCTGGTCGAGCATCCACCAGGTCACTGCGCGGAACATTGCGCCCGTATCGAGGTAGCGAAGTCCGAGGCGGCTGGCAACGCCGCGGCAGGTACTGGACTTCCCAGAGCCGGAGGTGCCATCTACGGCGACCACGATCCGACCCAGCTCACCTGCACTCACGGGGGTCAATGCTACCGCTGGCAGCACCGAGGCAGAGATTCGTCAGGCGCGGGTCACACCTGGTCGGGCACCGACCGCACCCGGGTGAGGTCGGTTCGCAAGGCCGCGGCACCGTGAAGGTAGACGTGGGTGATGTCGGCACGCGGCAGGTCGGTCTCCACATGCGCCATCATCCGCACGACCCGGGGCATCGATCCCTCGATCTCCAGCTCGCGCGCGCAGATCAGCGGCACGTCACCGAACCCCAGTTGGCGTGCCGCGTAGGCGGGGAACTCGCTGTGCAGGTCGGAGGTCGCGGTAAAGATCACCGAGATGAAGTCGTCGACGCTCAGCCCGTTCGACTCCATGGCGTCAACCACCATCTCCGAGACCCGCTCGAGCATCTGCTCTCGGTCATCCACGTCGAGCTGAGTCGCTCCCCTGACTGCACGTACGGCCACGGCGTTAGGTTAGCGAGGCGTCGCGCGGTGCTCCGCCTCCGGTCACAGCTTCACGCTGTCGAGCAGGGCGCCGAGCTCGTCGTTGGTCAGGTCACGCAGGTCGCCCGAGCGCAGCGGACCGAGTCTGACCGGGCCGAACTCGGTGCGAGTGAGCCGAGTCACCGGGTGCCCCACGTGGTGGAGCAGCCGCCGCACGATCCGGTTGCGGCCCTCGTGGATGACCAGTTCGACGATTGACTTGCTGTGCGTGGCCGAGACCACCTTGACCCGCGTCGGCTTGACCGGACCGTCGTCGAGCTGGACGCCGTCGAGCAATGTGGCGACGGTCTCCTTGCCGACTCGGCCGGTCACCTCAGCCACATACGTCTTGTCGACCTCGTAGGAGGGGTGCGCCATCTTGTTCGCGAAGTCGCCGTCGTTGGTGAGCAGCAGCAGTCCCGAGGTGTCGGTGTCGAGTCGACCCACGTGAAAGAGCCGCTCAGACCGGTCGGCCACGACGTCCGAGATGGTCTGTCTCCCCTCGGGGTCGGACATCGTCGACACCACGCCACGGGGCTTGTTGAGCACGAGATAGACGTGCTCGGAGACCGGTGGTAGCCGCTGGCCCGACACCCGGATGACCGCAACCCGCGGATCCACCTTGGTGCCGAGTCGGGTGACGATCTCGCCGTCGACCTCTACCTCACCGTCGAGCATGAGTTCCTCGCACTTACGTCGAGAGGCGACGCCCGACTGAGCCAACAATTTCTGGAGGCGGATGAGACCGGCGTCGTCGGTGTCGACGTCTCTCACGCGGTCGGCTCCTCGGAGCCCTCGGGGACCTCGGGGGTCTCTGGCGTCTCGGTGCGGGGCGTCTGGCTTGCCGCCATCTCGGCCAACTCCTCGTCGAGGTCGTCCATGTCAGGCAGGTACGGCGCCAACTCAGGCAGGTCGTCGATCGACGTCACCCCGATCCGCTCGAGGAAGTAGCCGGTGGTGCGGTACAGCGTGGCGCCGTGCTCGCCGTCACGACCGGCTTCCTCCACCAAGCCACGCGTGAGCAGCGTTCGCATCACGCCGTCGACGTTCACGCCCCGGATCGCTGAGACCCGAGCGCGTGACACCGGCTGCTTGTAGGCCACGACTGCCAGGGTCTCGAGCGCAGCCTGGGTGAGCCGCGCCTGCTGACCTTCGAGCACGAAACCCTCCACGACCGACGCGTACTCCTCGCGCGTGTAGTAGCGCCACCCGCCGGCCACGTTGCGTAGCTCGAAGCCGCGCCCCTGCTCGTCGTACTCGGCGGCAAGGGCTGCCAACGCAGTCACGACCTCGCCGGCCGGATAACCCACGGCGCTGGCCAGCGACGTCTCGTCGAGCGGCTGGTCGGCCACCATGAGCACCGCCTCCAGCGACGGCCGTAGGTCGGCCACAGGCACGCTGATCTGCTCGTCGATCTGCTCCTCGACGTCGGTCGCGGCCTCGCTCATGGGATCTCCTTGGGTTCGGGGGCGGGCTCAGATGCGGCGGGCTCGGGTGGTGCCCCGTCGAACTCGTCGGTGATCTCGATGTCGTCGTCGCTGCCGGTCCAACGCACGGTGAGCTCGCCCAAGGCCTGCACTTGCTCGAAAGCCACCGCACCCTCGCGGAAGAGCTCGAGCAAGGAGAGAAACCGGGCGACGGTGGTCAAGGTGTCGGGTGAGTCACCGCAGAGGGCGCGAAAGGTCATGGTGCCTGAGCGGCGGAGTCGGTCGGCCACGATCGCCGCCTGTTCGCGCACCGAGACGCGCGCGGCGTGGATGTGCTGCAGCGACACCTCGAGCGCGGGTTTCGGCTCCAAGGCCTTGGCCGCCAAGCCAGCGAACTGCTGAAGTCCGATGCCGATGAGCACCTCGGGCAGCAGTCCAGCGAAGCGCTCTTCCAACCCCACGGCGCGCGGGTGTCGCCGCGATTCGCCGTTCAGCCTGACCGCAAGAACGCCAGCGACACTCTTGAAGGCCTTGTATTGCATCAGCCGGGCGAAGAGCAGGTCACGCGCTTCGAGCAGGGCGAGGTCCTCCTCGTCCTCGACGTCGCCTTGCGGCAGCAACCGGGCCGCCTTGAGGTCGAGCAGGGTGGCCGCTACCAGCAGGAACGAGGTCGTCTGCTCGAGTTCCCACTCGCTGCCGCCGGCCTTGACGTGTGCGATGAACTCGTCGGTCACCTTGGACAGCGCGATCTCGGTGATGTCGAGCTTGTGCTTGGAGATCAGCTGCAACAGCAGGTCGAACGGACCTTCGAAATTGACCAGACGGACGGCGAACGAGGGGGTTGGCCCGTCGTCGGTGACGGGAGCAGTGGTCAGCGTCATCCCTGGACGAGTCGACGGATCAGCAGGCTCGACTCACCGTTCTCAGCGAAGTCGGCTAGCACCAGGTCAAGTGCTTCGCGCACCAAGCGGCCGCGGTCGACCGCCAGCCCGTGCTCGGCGCGCAGCGCGAGACGGGTGCGCTCGATATCGACCAGCTCTTGGGACGTGACGTAGACCGTCATCTTCTCGTCGTGACGGATCCGGCCGCTCGCGCCCTTCTTGGCATCCTCGGCCGGCGCATCCGGCACAGCCCGGACGCTGCCGTTCTTCGCTGCCAGGTTGTTGGGAGCGGTCTGCGGTTTCCCCTCCGCAGACTGCCCCTCACCCGTGGGCCGGAAAAGATCGTCGGCCGTCGGCAGACTCACTCGACGTGCCATCGAGCGCACACCTCCTTGGCGAGCTGACGGTAGGCATCGGCGCCCGTCGAGGTGCTGGCGTAGGTCGTGATGGGCTCCCCCGCCACCGTGGAGTCGGAGAACTTGACCGTGCGGCGGATGACGGTGTGGAACACCTTGTCGCCCCAGGCCTGCACGAGCCGCTCCATGACCTCGCGCCCGTGCAGCGTCCGGCCGTCATACATCGTTCCGAGCACACCCTCGATCTCGAGGCGCGGGTTCAGTCGCTCGCGCACCTTGTCGATGGTGGTCTTCAGCAGCGCCACGCCGCGCAACGCGAAGTACTCGCACTCCAGCGGCACGATCACGCCGTCGGAGGCGGTGAGGGCGTTGACCGTCAGCAGACCCAACGATGGCTGGCAGTCGATCAGGATCACGTCGTAAGAGTCGAGCGCGCCGGCCAGCACCCGCTGGAGGGTTTGCTCGCGCGCCACCTCGTGCACCAGCTGCACCTCGGCGGCGGACAGGTCGATGTTGGACGGCAACAGGTCCATCCCGGGCACGCCCGAGGGAACGACGACGTCCTCGACCTTCACGTCACGGTCCATCAGCAGGTTGTAGATCGTGAGGTCCATCTCGTGCGGGTTGAGGCCAAGCCCGACCGAGAGCGACCCCTGCGGGTCGAAGTCGACCAGCAGCACCCTGCGGCCATACTCCGCGAGAGAAGCTCCCAGGTTGATCGTGGTCGTCGTCTTGCCGACGCCACCCTTCTGGTTGCACATCGAGACCACTCGGGCGCGCCCGCGCGTGGTGATCGGTGCCGGGTCGGGCAGATCAGGCATGGGCCGACCCGTCGGGCCGAGCTTGCCGGCTGGACGCTCTGGCCGCTCGAACGGCAGCGTGGTGGCCAGCTCCTCGCTGTCGGTCACCGAAATCCCGGATGCTGCCATCGGCATCTGCGCCCGTGGAGGCATCTGCGGTGCACTAGATCCTGCCCCCACGACTGTTCCGTCACTCATGACTGCTCCCTGGGTTCTTGCCTCGTGACCGCGCCCGGCGCGCTGATCACCTCAGTCAACAATGTCGACACGACGACATTGGGACGACTCGCCGGGCGAGCCTAGGACCCGCCACGAGTACGCACAGCATCGGAGCGAAAATTCCCAGATCTGGCTCAAATCTGTTGAGAGAGTGTGGAATCGGTGCGCGGCGAACCCACAGGTAAGCCACGACCTGTGCACGAACCTGTGGAATCGCCAGCGTCGCTCTCGTCCGGCGGGCCCGTGGTCGCTCGGGGCCAAGGCAGCAGCTCAATGTTGCGCGGGGTGGCAACCTCAGCCCTGACTCAGAGGTCGGTGAGGCACCGCATCGCCACGGTGGCGAGCACGAGCTCACCGCACTCGTCGGAGGCATCGAGGTCAGCCAGCGCCTCGATCACCCAGTCTCGGTCGCCCGCCGGGTCGGCGATCGTCTGGGTCACTCGCCACAGCCGAGCAGTCGTACCCTCAGCGGCACCGGCTGGCTCGCCAGTCTCTCCCTCGATTCGCATCAGGTCGGGTCCTCGGGCGTCACCATCGGTGAGCACCGAGTCGTGCTGCGCGTAGTAGGCCTCGATGCCGGCGTCCCACACCGAACGCGTCATCACCACCTCACGCGGAGGCTCGAGCCGGTCGGCAGCGTCCCGCTCCAACCGCATCAGCCCGTCGAGGTCGTCGCGCGCCACCAGGTCGACTCGTCGCCACATGGCGTTGCGAACCATCACCCGGAACGCACGGTCCTGCTTCGAGATCGGCCTCGGTGACGTGGGCGGCTCGTTCTCGAGCACCGAGCGGGATGCGTGGTCGGGATCGTTGAGGGCCTCCCACTCATCGAGCAGCGACGAGTCCGTCTGACGGATCGTCTCCCCCAGCCAGTCGAGCAGGTCTTCCAGCTCAGGGGTGCGATGGGTGTCCGGCACCGTCTGGCGCAACGCGCGGTAGGCGTCGGTCAGGTAGCGCAGCACCAGGCCTTCCGACCGGGCGAGGTCATAGCGCGACACGAAGTCGGTGAAGCTCATGCCCTGCTCGTAGATCTCGCGCACGACCGACTTCGGGTCCAACGCGTCCTCGGGTAGCCAGGGGTGCGACTGGCGATAGATCTCGTAGGTCGCCTCGAGCAGCTCAGCCAGCGGCTGCGGCCAGGTCACCTGGTCGAGCAGGACCATCCGTTCCTCGTACTCGATGCCGTCGGCCTTCATCTCGCCAATCGCCTCGCCCCGGGCGGCGCGTTGTTGGGCGAAGAGAATCTGACGCGGCGCCTCCAGGGTCGCCTCGACCACCGAGACGATGTCCGAGGTGTGTTCGTCGGCCTCAGGGTCGAGCACGTCCAGCGCGGCCAGCGCGAAGTGTGAGAGCGGCTGATTCAGCGCGAAGTCGTCTGACACGTCGGGGGCGAGCACGTAGCGCCGGCCAACGTCGTCGGGTTCGGACAGCCGCACCACCGTGCCCGATTGCACCAGGCTCCGCGCCAGTCGCAGCGCACGCCGGGCCAGCTTGAGCTGTTGGCGCCGCGGCTCGTGGTTGTCGAGCAAGAGCCCGCGCAGCACCGCGAACGCGTCCTCCTCGCGCGAGAGCACGTTGACGAGCATCGAGTTGTCGACGCGCATCCGCGAGACCAGCTGCTCAGGGACTCCCGCGACCAGCTTGTCGAAGGTCTGCTCGGTCCAGACCACGGTGCCTTCGGGTGGCTTGCGCAGTTGGGCCTTGCTCTTGCGCTTGGCCTGCTTCTCGACACTCATGGCCGCGTTCTTCGCGTCGGCCTTTGCCTTGGCCTTCTCGTTCTCGATCACGTGCTCGGGCGCCTGGACGACCACGTATCCCGCCGTGTCGTACCCGGCCCGGCCAGCCCGGCCGGCGATCTGCAGGAACTCTCGCGTGCGCAGGATGCGTGACTTGGTGCCGTCGAACTTGGCGAGTCCGGTGAACAGGACGGTGCGGATCGGCACGTTGATGCCGACGCCGAGGGTGTCGGTGCCGCAGATCACGGTGAGCAGACCCGCCTGAGCGAGCTGTTCGACCAACCGGCGATAGCGCGGCAGCATCCCGGCGTGGTGGACGCCGATTCCCTTGCGCAGCAGCTTCGAGAGCGTCTTGCCGAACCCAGCCCCGAAGCGCACGCCAGCGAGCCGCTCCTTGAGCTCGTCGGCAACAGTGAGCCCCAGCTTTGCGTTGAGCAGCGACGTCGCCTGCTCGACGGCGTCCTTCTGCGTGAAGTGCACCACGTAGACCGGAGCCTGGTGGGTGGTGATGATCTCCTCGAGCGTCTCCCCCAGCGGTGTCAAGGCCCACGTGAAGGTGAGCGGCACCGGGCGTTCAGCCTGGTCGATCACCGCGGTCTCGCGACCATTGCGACGCGTCAGGTCGGCCGCCAACTCACTGACGTCGCCCAAGGTGGCCGACATGAGCACGAATTGAGCCTGCGGCAGAGCCAGCAGCGGCAGCTGCCAGGCCCAGCCCCGGTCTGGCTCGGCGTAGAAGTGGAACTCATCCATCACCACCAGGCCGACATCGGCCGCCGCGCCTTCACGCAGAGCGATGTTGGCCAGCACCTCGGCGGTGCAGCAGATGATCGGCGCGTCGGCATTAACCGACGCATCGCCGGTCAGCATGCCCACGTGTTCGGCCCCGAAGACCTGACACAGGTCGAAGAACTTCTCGCTCACCAGCGCCTTGATCGGCGCGGTGTAGAACGACACCCGGTCGTCGGCAAGGGCTGCCTTGTGGGCACCGACGGCCACCAGCGACTTGCCTGACCCGGTGGGGGTGGCCAGTACGACGTTGTTGCCGGCCAGCACTTCCAGCACCGCTTCGTCCTGGTGCGGATAGAGCTCGAGACCGCGAGAGACGGCGTAGGCAGTGATGTCGTCGTAGACGGCATCGAAGTCGAGTGCCATCACTCCCTCGCTCGGGGGTGAGCGGTCGCGAATACCTCGCGCAAGTTGTCGACCGTCACCAACGTGTACACCTGGGTCGTGGTCACCGACGCGTGACCGAGCAACTCCTGGACGACCCGCACATCGGCGCCGCCGTCCAGCAAGTGCGTGGCGAACGAGTGCCGCAGCGTGTGCGGGGAGACGTCGCGCGTGACCCCCGCACGGTCAGCAGCCTTGGTCAGCACCGACCAGGCCGACTGTCGCGAGAGTCGGCCACCGCGGGCGTTGAGAAAGAGCGCCCCGCCGATGCTCGCCGCCGACGACACCGACACCAGTTCGGGTCGTCCGCGCACGAGGTAGGCATCCACCGCCTCCCGGGCGTAGGACCCCACCGGCACGATGCGTTCCTTGCCACCCTTGCCGCGCAGCAGCACCGTCCCGTCGACCGCGTCGAGGTCGTCGACGTCCAGGCCGACCGCCTCGGAGATCCTGGCCCCGGTTCCATAGAGCACTTCGAGCAGAGCGCGGTCGCGCAGGGCCAAGGTCGTGCCGGGGGCGCCTGCGGCGTCCAGGATCGCCTCGACGTCACTCAGCGGCAGCGCCTTCGGCAGTCGCTTGGCCGGAGTGGGGGGCCGGACCCCCGACGCCGGGTCGTGGGCGAGCCAACCGTCAGCGACCGCGAACTTATGGAAGCCGCGCACCGCCACGACCGTCCGCGCAGCAGACGTGGCGCTCAGCGGCGGGTGGTCGCCGTCCCCTTCGCGCAGCCGCATCAGGAAGGCAGAGACGGTTGACTCGGTCACCGCGTCGAGGTGTTCGATGTCGGCCCCCGCGAGGAAGGCGCGGTAGCGGCGCAGGTCGCGGCGATAGGACGACAGCGTGTTGGCCGCCAACCCCTTCTCAACCGTCAGGTGGTCGAGATAGGTGCGCACAGCGCGCCCCACCTCGTCGGTCGTCATCGTGAAGTTGATACCGGCTCAGGACGTCAGCACGTTGTCGAGCGACGTCGCCTCGATCCCGACGGCCTCTCCCACGGGTGCGTTGGTGAGGTCGCCGGCGTGGGTGTTCAGTCCGAGCGCGAGGCTGCGGTCGTCAATGCAGGCGTTGAGCCAGCCCTTGTCGGCCAGCGCCACCGTGTAAGGCAGCGTCGCGTTCGTGAGTGCGTAGGTCGAGGTGTTCGGCACGGCACCCGGCATGTTGGCGACGCAGTAGAACGTCGAGCCGTGCACCTGGTAGGTCGGGTCGTCGTGGGTCGTGGCGTGGGTGTCCTCGAAGCAGCCGCCCTGGTCGACCGCGATGTCGACCAGCACCGAGCCAGGCCTCATCCGCGACACGAGGTCGTTGGTCACCAACTTCGGAGCTGCGGCGCCGGGAATGAGCACCGCACCGATCACCATGTCGGCCTCCATCACCTGCTGCTCGATCGCCAGCTTCGACGACGCCAGCCCGTGCACCCGGTTGTTGTAGCGCCAGAACGACATCCGCAGCTTGTCGAGGTCGGTGTCGAGGAGCGTCACGTCGGCGCCCATGCCGAGGGCGATGTTGGCGGCGTTCTGACCCGAGACGCCAGCCCCGATGATGACCACCTTGGCGTTGGCGACGCCGCCGACGCCACCCATCAGCACCCCGCGGCCGCCCTGAGCCTTGAGCAGCGAGTGGGCGCCCACCTGCGGAGCGAGGCAGCCAGCGACCTCCGACATCGGGTAGAGCAACGGAAGTCCCCCAGAAGGCAGCTGCACTGTCTCGTAGGCGATGGCGGTCACCTTGCGCCGGAGGAGCTCCTCGGTCAGCGGCTTGTCGGCGGCGAGGTGCAAGTAGGTGAAGAGGGTGAGCCCTTCACGCATCCGGTGGTACTCCTCAGCCACCGGTTCCTTGACCTTGAGCACGAGGTCGATCGAGCCGTCGACGCCCCAGGCCGCATCGGCGTCGGGCACGATGGTCGCACCGGCGGCCACGTACTCCTCGTCATCGATCGAGGAGCCGACACCCGCTCCCTGCTCTACGACGACCTCGTGGCCGTGGGCAGTCAACTCGTGCACGCCGATCGGCGTGATAGCCACGCGATACTCGTGGTTCTTGACTTCCTTCGGAACGCCGACCTTCACCGGTGCACTCCCTTGCTCGTGCTCGACCCGTCGGACTGCGACGGTCAGCCGACACTATCGCTCGAGCAGCACCTGAGACGTGATCGCGTCGACGGCCTCCACCCACGGTACGGCTCGCAGCTGGACGAAGGCGTCACGAGCCTCCCGCAGGAGGGACTCGGCCTCGAGAGCGCGACCCTGCGCATGGAGCCACTGACCCAGGCTGAGCCGGGTGCGCGCCAGCAGGAACGGCGCGCCGTACTCGGCGTAGATCTCCTCGGCCGCACGGAGTTCTGCCTCGGGATCCTCACCACGGGCCAGCGCGAGGAGACCAGTGAGCCGAGCTCGTTCCCCGCGCGTCAGTCGGCGACTGCGTCCGCCCGGCATCGCGTCGGCGAGGGTCAGCAACTGCGCCGCTTCCTCCAGCTCCCCGGCAGTCAGGTGCAGCTCGACCGTGGTCGACCACAAGATCTCGAAGTCCTCGAGATTCTCCGCGTCGTGGACCAGCGCCCTGCTGGAAGCGGCGACCTCCGCCACCGACAGCACCGACCCTTGTGCCGCCGATTGGTGCAGGGCCTTGACCAGCTCGATGGTGTGGACCTCATAGAGCGAGTCGGACTCGATCGGAACAAATGGGGGTCTCACCTCGCCGCGCGCCTGAGCCACCAGCAGGCGGGTGAGCGCGAGGGAGCAGCTGAAGCTGGTGGCCTCCTGCTCGTCCAACCACCCCCCGACGTTCTCCACCACGAGGTCCCAGTCACCCTTGAGCCACCACGTGAATCCGGCGTTGGCGATGGCGAATTCGAGGTAGGCCGCGTTTCCGACCTGGCGTTGCACAGCGATCGATTCCTCGGCGAGCAGGGCCGCCCTCACCAGATCGTCGGCGTAGGCCTCTGAGTTCAGGTTCGACAGGCTGCGGCCCAGGTGGTCGAGCAGCCGGTTCTCGCGGGCGATGCTGACGCACCGCTCCAGCAGGGCGAAGTAGGCCGAGGGTGAACCCTCGTCGAGCAGCACGATCGCCAGACCATTCAGGGCACTCACGATCTCGGCGGGGTCGGCGAGCTCCTCGGCCAGTCGCATCTGCTGGGTCGCCCAGTTCATCTGTGCCGCCAGGTCGCCGCGCACTCGCGTGAGGGTTGCCAGCGCTGACAGGAGCTGCAGCTTCGTAGCCGGCTCGACGTCCGGGTGTCCTTGGGCCAACTCGTGTGCCCGGTTGATCAGCTCAGTCGCGTCCTCATTGCGTCCGAGCGCCATCACGGCCTTGCCTTGGACGAGCAAGCTTCGAGCGAGAGCCGGGGGGAGGTCGATGGACTCGTAGGTGTGCACGGCCTGGCTGCCGAGTTCCTCCGCACGTGCCGGCAACCCGGCAAGAAGGGCGGCGCGGCTGGCCCTTTCCAACAACTCAGCTCGCTCGCGCGGGGCTGCCGGCAGCTCGAGGGCCGATAGCAGGCAGGTCATCGCCTCGTCACTGGAGCCCAAGGACTCGGCCCGCTCGGCTGCGCGCACCAACCAGTCGCGGGCTCGAGCGGCGATCTCGTCGCGATCGGGGTCGTTCGTGCTGCTCACGTTCCACGCGTCGCGCAGGTGCAGCGCCACGATGCCGGCGGCCGCGGCGGCGTCTGCCTCCTGCTCCAGGTGGGCTGCCACGGCAAGGTGCCGAGCCTTCCGGTCCTTGCGGGCCACCGTCTCGTAGGCAACCTCGCGCACGAGTGCCTGCAGGAAACGGTAGTGGCCAGGTTCGGCGCCGCGCAGGTCGGTGGCCTGCTCGAAGACGTCCTTGCGCACGAGCGCAGCCAGCGTTGCCTCGAGCTCGTAGACATTCATGTCCGACAGGGCCAGCAGCGACGACTGGCGAAACGACATGCCGAAGAGACTGGCGTCCTGCACCACGCGCCGCTCGGCCGGCGTCAGGATGTCGAGACGGGCCGCGATGAGGGTCTGCAGGCTGGTGGGGGCCCGCAGCTGGTCGAGGTCGACCAGCGTGTGGTCGTGGTCGACGAAGACGTAGCGGCCGTCACGGGCTACCACCGCGTCCCGGTCGATGAGGGAGCGCACCGTCTCCACGGCGTACAGGGGCACCCCTTCGGCGCGGCCCACGATTGCGGCTCGCGCGTCGGCAGGAAGCTCGGCAACCAGGCCGTCGACCACGGGGGCCATGGCCACGTCCGGCAGGAGCTGCAGCTCCACCACGGTCGCTCGCTTGCCGGTGGCCAACGCGGGACGCCGGTCGAGCAGCTCGGGCCGAGTGAGCACCAGCACGTAGAGGCGCGCTCGACTCGCCTCGAGCAGGTGCTCGATCAGGTCGAGCAGTCCGCTGTCAGCATGCTGGGTGTCCTCGAAGAGCAGCACGAGCGGCTCGTCGCCGGAGAGCCGGTCGAGAAAGGTCGTCCACGCAGCGAAGAGATCGGTGCGATCGAACCCACCCTCCCCGGTCAGGAGCGCCGCCATCCTAGGAGCCAGCCACGTCGCTTCCCCGGCGGCGAAAGTCTCGACTCCTTGGCGAATCTTGGCGTCGATCGTGGCTCGGTCGTCGGCCTCCTGAATGCCCAGGCGCGCGCGCATCATGTCGGCGAAAGCCCAGTAGGCGACGCCGTCACCGTAGGAGAGACATCGTCCTCGATGCCAACGCAACGGATCTTGCAATCCGTCCGCGTACTTCTCGAACTCCCAACCGAGTCGTGACTTCCCAACGCCTGGCTGCCCAGTCACGATCACAATTCGCGATCGGCCGTCTTCCTCGGTGGCGTGGAATGCCTCGCGGACCCGGCGCATCTCGACTTCTCGACCGGCCATCGGAGCTTCGAGACCGTCAACTCGCTGTGCCCCACCGACGGCCGCGACAATCGCGTCGGCGCGGAAGAGCCGGGCTGGCAGCTCCTTGCCCTTCATGTCGTGCTCGCCCATGTCGGTGAACGCGACGGCGGCCGCGGTCAGGCCTCGGGTCTCCTGGTCGACCCACACGTTGCCTGGGCTGGCTGCGGTCTGCACCCTGGCCGCGGTGTTGACCGCGTCGCCGGCCACCATTCCTTCGTTCACGGCACCCAGGGTCACGGCGACCGAACCAGTCGTGATCCCGACGCGCATCGACAGCTGTGGAGCGCCGACCCGCTCCCCCAGTGCAATCACTTCAGCCACGAGGTCCAGTCCGGCCCGGACAGCTCGCTCGGCGTCGTCCTCGTGTGAGACGGGCACACCCCACACAGCCATGACGGCGTCGCCGATGAACTTCTCGATGGTGCCGCCATAGCGACCCACCACAGTGCGCGCGACGGCGAAGTAAGCACTGAGCAACTCGCGGACTTCTTCTGGGTCACGAGTCTCAGACAGCGTGGTGAAGGCGACGAGGTCTCCGAAAAGAACCGTGGTGGTCCGCCGTTCCGAGATCGGCCCTCCGGGCTGCTTGGCAACGGGCGCGGTCGCCCCGGGTCGATGGTCGGCGGGTGCGCTCAGCGCAGCGCCGCATTCCATGCAGAACTTGCCGGCCGTCGCCGGGTGCCCGCACGTGGGGCATGAGCGGCCAAAGGCTGCGCCACACTCCAGGCAGAACTTGGCGCCGTCAGGGCTCTCCTGGCTGCAGCCGGCGCACCGCTGAGGCATCCGAAGGCCCTCCGAGACATCGGTCTGGCGAGGTGAGTCGCATAGGGGAGATTGAAACGATCTTGGCACGCCCGGCAGCGCGCCGCACGCTTATCGTTGGCTCACTCCTCGACGGGCTCGCGTCGCAGACCTGATTCGTCGATCGGGAAGCGCAGCTCCTTCTGCCGCTCGATGGCGGCGCCGATCAGGCCCTTGAACAGCGGGTGCGGCCGGGTAGGACGCGAGCGCAGTTCGGGGTGAGCCTGGGTGGCGACGTAGTAGGGATGAACATCGGCGGGCAGCTCGACGAACTCCACCAAGTCGAGCTCGGTGTTCACGCCCGAGAAAACGAGGCCCGCCTGCTCGAGGGTCTCGCGGTACTGGTTGTTCACCTCGTAGCGGTGTCGGTGCCGTTCCTCGATCTGGGCCTCGCCATAGGTGGCGCGCACGATCGTGCCCTCGCCGAGCTGAGCCGGGTAGAGGCCGAGGCGCATGGTGCCGCCGAGGTCGCCGCCGCCGTCGACGATCGACTTCTGCTCCTCCATGGTGGCGATCACGGGTTCGGGGCAGTCGGGGTCGAACTCCGTCGAGGCAGCCTTCTCCAGGCCGGCCATGGTGCGCGCGTACTCGATCACCATGCATTGCAGCCCGAGACATAGGCCAAGCGTCGGGATTCGGTGGGTGCGCGCGAACGTGAGGGCGCCGAGCTTGCCTTCGATACCTCGGATGCCGAAGCCTCCGGGCACGCAGATCGCGTCGACGTCAGCCAGCTGCTTGGCGGCACCCGCGGGCGTCTCGCACTCGTCGGAGGCGACCCAGCGGACCTGCACCTTCGCCTCGTGGGCGAACCCGCCGGCGCGCAGCGCCTCGACAACCGAGAGGTAGGCGTCAGGCAGGTCGACGTACTTGCCGACCAAGGCGACGGTCACTTCCTCCTTGGGGTGGTGAACGCGGCGCAAGAGGTCGTCCCAGACGGTCCAGTCGACGTCGCGGAACGGCAGGTCGAGCCGCCGCACCAGGTAGGCGTCGAGCCCTTCGCGGTGCAACACCTTGGGGATGTCGTAGATCGACGGCGCGTCCGCCGCGGTGACGACGGCCTCCTGATCGACGTCGCACATCAGCGAGATCTTCTTCTTGATCGAGTCGGGCAGCTCCCGATCCGAGCGACACACCACGGCGTCCGGCTGGATGCCGACCTGTCGCAGGGCAGCCACGGAGTGCTGGGTCGGCTTGGTTTTCAGCTCGCCCGACGGGCCGATGTAAGGCACCAGAGACACGTGCAGGAAGAAGCAGTTGTCGCGACCGATGTCGTGGCGCACCTGGCGGGCCGCCTCAAGGAAAGGCAGCGACTCGATGTCACCGACCGTGCCACCCACCTCGGTGATGACCACGTCGATGTCCGGCCCGCCCATGGCGAGGATCCGTTCCTTGATCTCGTTGGTGATGTGCGGGATGACCTGAACGGTGTCGCCCAGGTAGTCGCCCCGCCGCTCCTTGGCGATCACGCTGGAGTAGACCTGCCCGGTGGTGACGTTGGCGATCGCGCTGAGGTCGGTGTCGAGGAAGCGCTCGTAGTGACCGATGTCGAGGTCGGTCTCGGCGCCGTCGTTGGTCACGAAGACCTCGCCGTGCTGGAACGGGTTCATCGTCCCGGGGTCGACGTTGAGGTAGGGGTCCAACTTCTGCATGGTGACCCGCAGACCACGACTACGGAGCAACCGACCCAGGCTGGAAGCGGTCAAGCCCTTCCCCAACGAGGAGGCGACACCTCCGGTGACGAACACGTGCTTGGACTGTTCAGACCCCGGTTGCTT
>JBAUWM010000009.1:0-13649 GCA_049583775.1 Nocardioides sp. | reverse complement strand
GGTCGAGCAGCTCCGGGTTTCGAGGCTCGTCGCTAGCGCTCCTCACACCTCAACCATCGGTGGTTGAGGTGCGAAGGCCCCCCGGGCCTAAGCCTCGAAACCCACACGGCGCGTCGGTCGACTCACCGGATCTCGACAACGCTCGCTGCGCTCGCTGCTCGATCACCGCGGTCAAATCTCAGGCGTGACCTCGGACGTCTCGTGCCGCACCGGAGCGGTCACGTACGCGCGCGTCGTGGGCAGGTAGAGCAGCACCAGCAACAGGACGACGAGCGCCAGCGCGACGAGCGAACACACCACGAACAGCGTGGGCGGCTCGGTGCGCACCCCTGCCAGCGTCGCGATCGCGATCAGCACGAACCCGATGGCGAGGCAGTGTCGCGCCCAGTTGTTGCCGTCCCGGAAGAGCGCCATCAGCACCAGCACCAGGCTGGCCACCACGACGTAGAGCACGATCACCACCGGCGTGAACGACGGCGGCACCCGGGTGTCGTCGACCGAGACGCCCTGCCCACCCCAGGCCGCCACCAGGTCGTCGTCAAAGACGACGGCGAGCACGGTGAAGGCCAGGGCGAGCGCCACCAGCAGCCAGACCACCTGCACTGCGCGCGTGACCGACGTGGGTCGCGGCTCCATCCCTGCCTCCAAGTTCATTCGCTGGTCGACTGCCCGTGGGAAGTGGCCACTAGGGTCCATCCCATGTCGAGCGAGGCGACCGAGCACCCGATGGTGGCACGGTTCCGTGCCGAGCACGCGCGCCTGGGGGGCACGGGTGAGATCGTCATTCTGCCCGACTCGGTGCACACTGCGGCGCTCGCTGCCCAGGCCTTGGGCTGCGAGGTCGGCGCGATCGCCAACAGCCTGCTCTTCGACGCCGACGGCAGTCCGGTACTGGTGCTCACGTCAGGAGCCCACCGGGTCGACACCGCCAAGGTCGCCGCGACCATCGGCGTCCCCCGCCTCACCCGCGCGGCGCCCGAGTTCGTACGCGAGCACACAGGCCAGGTGATCGGCGGGGTCTCCCCCATCGGGCACCCGGCGCCGGTGCCTACCTACCTCGACCCGTGGCTCGAGCAGCACGCGGTCGTGTGGGCTGCTGCCGGTCATCCCGCAGCCGTCTACTCCACGACCGTCGACGAGCTCGCCACGATGACCGGCGCAACTCGCGTCGACGTCGAGTAACCACACCAGAAGCGGGTAGGAGTCCACCATGGAGATCTGGCACAACCCGTCGTGCTCGAAGAGCCGCACCACGCTGACCGCGCTCGAGGCAGCCGGGCACGCGCCTACGGTCCGGCGCTACCTCGACGACCCGCCCACCGCACCCGAGCTGCTCGAGGTGCTCGACCGACTCGGCCTCGAGCCCTGGCAGCTGGCCCGCGCCAAGGAGGCTGCGGAGGCCGGCATCGACTTTCCGCGCGAAGCCGAACATCGCCAAGCCTGGGTCGAGGCACTTGCTGCTCATCCCCGTGCGATCGAGCGACCGATCGTGCTCACCGACGACGGTTCGGCCACCGTCACCCGCGATCCTGAGTCCTTGGCTCGCGTGGTGGCCGACGACCGCTGATCCCAGTCAGGTCTCGCGCTCGGCTAGGTTCACCGCCATGGCACGCGTGGTGGTGGTCGGTGGTGGGTACGGCGGTCTGGCAACTGCAGCCCGGCTCAGCAAACTCGGCCACCAGGTGACCCTGGTCGAGGCAGGTCAACAGCTCGGCGGGGCCTTGACCCCGATCTCGTCCGAAGGCTTCACGTGGGAGGCCGGCCCGACGTCGACCCTGGTGCCCGCCGTCGTACGCGACCTGTTCCGCAAGAGCGGGCGCCCCCTCGAGACCGAGCTGGACGGCGACCTCGTTCCGCTCGAGATCGCGCGTGAGCACCGTTTCGAGGACAAGACCGTGCTCCGGTTGCCGGCCGGGTCGCGCGCCGCACAGACCGCCGCGTTCGAGGAACTGCGTCCGAAGCTGGGCGCTGCCTGGGAGGCCTACGTCGACTCGTTCGAAGAGGTCTGGGACGTGCTGCGCCGCCACTACTTCGAGGAGCCTTGGCGCCGCGACGACCTCCCCGCCGAGGTCGCCGCGATCTTCGACAGCCGCGAGACGATGCACAAGCGGCTGCGCAAGGCGTTCCGTGACGATCGGCCAGCCAGCGTGGCTGCCCACGCGTTCGTGGCTCAGGGGCACGACCTGCGCAACGTGCCGGCGTGGGCTGGCGTGGAGACCTACCTCGAGCAGTGCTTCGGCGCCTGGACCGTGCCCGGGGGCATGCACCGACTGCGCGACCTGCTCGTCGAGCGCCTGCGCACCCGTGACGTCGACGTCATCATGGATACCCCGGTGCTCGACGTGGTGGTGCGCGATGGCCGGGCAGCGGCGGTGCGCACCGGGCTCGGCGAGATCGCGGCGGACGTCGTGGTGGTGGCGATCGATCCTCGGCGACTCCCGGCGTTGGCCAGGCTCGTCGAGCGCACCATGCCGGCGCTGCCGCCGGTCGTGACGCACCTCGGGCTGCAGGGCGAGGTGCCCGACCTTCCACACGAGACCGTCATCCACGGTAATCCGGTCATCACGATCCGCCCTGGCGGAACCGCCCCCGAAGGCGGCACCTGCTGGACCCTGCACGGGCGCGGACGCTTGGCCGAGGACATGCTCAACACGCTGGCCCGGGCCAAGATCCGGGTGCGCGACCAGGTTGTCACCCGGATCGACCGTTCGCCTCTCGAGCTGGTGCAGGCCTGGGGCGGCTCGCCCTACGGCACCCTGTGGCAGGGCCGCGGAACGGTGCACCACCGGCTCGGACCCACGACCCCGATCCCCGGCGTGTTCGCCTGTGGCGCCCACGTCACCCCGGGCAGCGGTCTGGCCTACGTCGGACTCTCCGCTGCCCTCGTCGCCACCTCCATCGGCGCACCGAGCTGACCGATTTCGCTGGCCCGTCCCCTAGGCGACGGGTCAGCGTGAATCAGGCGGTGATCTGGAGCCGTTCGAAGATCTCGCGGGTCGCCTTGGAGAAGTTCAGCGTGTAGAAGTGCAGGCCCGGAGCGCCGCCGTCGAGCAGCTCTTCGCACAACTCCGCCGACGCCGCGATGCCCGCGGCGCGCACCTGCGCTGGGTCGGTGTGCGCCGAGATCCGGGCCACGAGGTCGTCGGGCACGGCCGCACCTATCAGCTCACCCTGACGCTGGATGGCGTTGACGTTCAGGATCGGCATGATGCCGGGCAGGATCGGCATGTCGACCCCGCGGTCGCGCACCCGCTGCACGAGGTCGAAGTAGTCCTGGGCGCGGAAGAACATCTGGGTGACGGCGAACTCAGCGCCGGCGTTGGCCTTGGCCACGAGTACATCGGCGTCGGCATCGCGCGAGTCGGCTCCCGGGTGGCCTTCGGGGAAGGCCGCCACACCGATCCTGAAATCGCCGCGTGAGCGAGCCAGCGCGACCAGCTCGGAGGCGTAGTTGAGGCCGCCATCGGTCGGCGTCCACGGGGCGCTCGGTCCGTCGGTCGGGTCACCGCGCAGCGCCATCAGGTGGTGCACGCCGGCGTCGACGTAGGTGTCGAGGATGCCCTCGAGCTCGGCCGTGGTGTGCCCCACACATGTCAGGTGCGCCATCGGCGTCAGCGACGTCTCGCGCGCGATCCTGCCCGTGATCTCCACGGTCGTGTCGCGCGTCGAGCCGCCGGCACCGTAGGTGACCGACACGAAGGTGGGCTGGTAGGGCTCGAGCTCGTTGATCGCCTTCCAGAGTCGCTCGGTGCCTGCGTCGTCCTTGGGCGGGTAGAACTCAAAGGAGATCGAGCGCTCGCCCCCGTTGATCAGCTCGGCCATGCTGCGGCCGCGACCCGTTGCCATGACAGGGAGGGTAGGGCTCTAGCCTCGGAACGTGGGTATCGGCGACACCTCCTGGGACGACGCAGGATTCCGCAGCGAGCTCGACGTCACGATGGCGGCCTTCCTCGATCAGCAGGCGAGCCTGCTCACCGCCCTGGGCCCGGATGCCGCCCGCTTGGTGGGCGAGGCACGGGTCGCGGTAGCCGGTGGCAAGAAGTTCCGAGCCGCCTTCTGCCACTGGGGTTATCGGGCCGTCGAGCCGACACCGATCGACCCCGCGGCACTGCTGCGAGCCTGCGCGTCGCTCGAGCTGCTCCACGCCAGCGCACTGGCCCACGACGACCTGATGGACGCCTCCGACACTCGCCGCGGCCGCCCGGCCACGCATCGCGCGTTCGCTACCGAGCATGAGACGGCCGGCTGGCGCGGCGACCCTGTGCAGTACGGCGCCGCCGCCGCGATCCTGCTCGGCGACCTGTTGCAGGGCTGGGCCGACGAACTGCTACGACGCTGCGGTTTGGGCTGGGATCGCGTCGGCCCTGCCCTGAAGGTCTTCGACCTGTGCCGCTCCGAGGTGATCGCTGGCCAGTTTCTCGACGTCTCGGTCCAGGCCCGGGGCCACGCCGACGTCGACGCCGCGATGACGGTCCTGCGCTACAAGTCGGCCAAGTACTCCATCGAGCGGCCCCTGCACGTGGGGGCAGCGCTGGCAGGCGCCGGACCCGAGACTCTTGTCGCGCTGACCGCGTTCGGGTTGCCGCTCGGCGAGGCCTTCCAGCTCCGCGACGACCTGTTGGGGGTCTTCGGCGACCCAACCACCACCGGGAAGCCGGCTGGTGACGATCTCGTCGAGGGCAAGCGAACCGTGCTCGTGGCGCTCGCGCTCGACGGCTGCTCGGATGCCGATCGCACCCTGCTCGATCGATCGCTCGGCACGCCGCTCTCCTCAGCCGAGGTGGAGCAGTTGCGCTCGATCATCGAGGCCAGCGGAGCCCGCGAGCAGGTCGAAATGATGATCGCCGAACTCTCCACCGTCGCGGTGGCCGCGCTCGACGCTGCTGCTCTCGATGACCACGCGCGTGAGGTGCTGCGCGGACTAGCTGCTGCCGTCACGCAGCGTGCGCTCTGACTCTGTCAGTCGAGGGTCAGTCGAGAGTCGGCGAGGCTTCAATCGAGCAGGTGCAGACCCAGGTCTGCACCATCGCCTCGCAGCACCAGCGCTAGCGCCGAGCCAAGCAGCTCGACCGCGGTCGCGAAGAGACGTGGTTCGCGGTCGGCCAGCACCGACCACACGTCCCACAGCAGCAGCTGGCTACCAGCAACATCGCCGAGACAGTCGGCCAGCGCGTCGAGGTTGCGTCCGTAGTAGTCGGGCAGCCCCAGCGCCTCAGCGATCGCGACGTGAAACTCCGCAGCCGTCTCGATCCGCCGGCCCTCGAGGTGCGCAAACCGCCAACCAGCGTGCTCGACGGTGTCGCGGACGTCGTCCACGGAGGCATTCGACTCCCAGCGGTAAGCCCCGATCGGACGGCGTCCACTGAGCACCTCCACGAGCCCACTCATGCCCGGTTCACTGCCTGATCCTCGAGAAGGTGGCGTAGTGGTCGTCGGTCCAGTACCGCTCACCATTCTCACCCGCCACGATCCGCCGCGCCCCTCGGTCGTCTGAACCAGGGGTCATCACCGTGTACTCGGTGTAATAGCCGCGGGGTTGGTCGGGCAGCAGTGCCTCGAAGTTGTTGAACGTCGAGCCGTCTTCCGAGTAGTCGAACGGCCCTCCCGCAGCGATTCGCCTGAGCACCTCGATGGCGGGCTCTGGCAGGTCGGCCGCGTCGATGTAGGGCGTGCCCAGAGCATCGGCGCTGGGCTGGCTCGACGTGTCGGGGGCACCGGTACTCGTGCCCGGCTCGCGACCGCTCACCAGCCAGATGCCCGCAGCAAGGGCCACGACCAGGATCAGCGCACCTAGCCCGCTAGAAGAGCGCCGTGCCATGCCTGAGGTGGTCAGAACGCCATTGCCTGAGCGCGGCGCTTGACCTCGGTGCCGCGGTTCTCGCGCAGCGCGTCGATCGCGCGGCCCGGAAAGTCTTGGTCGAGGAAGAGCCACGCGATGCACTCGCGGTCGTCGTAGCGGTTGTCGTGCATCACGGTGAGCAGGCCGGAGAGACCCTTCACGGGAAGACCGTCCTGAATGAACAGCGCCGGCACCTGCTGGCCGGCCCCCGGCGAGGGAACCGCTGCCGCGAGCTCGTGGTCGCGGATCATGGTTCGCACCTTGGCCACGGTGACTTCAAGGCGCCGCGCTGCCTCAGCCCAGTCGATCCAGTCGGTCACCAGCGCCGCGAGATCGGCGTCCGCGAGAGTCGGTTCGGAGCTCATGACTCCATCGTCCCATCGGGCACGGCCCCGCGCCACGCCGGGCCGCAGCACCCCGCGGCTAGCTGCACCCGACCGTAAGATGGGCCCCTCCGGAGCCTTCCCCCTTCGGAGCAGGAGGGTCGACGTGGAGCACGATGCCTTGGTCGGTCGCGTCCTCGACGGGCGCTACCGCATCGGCGCGCGCGTGGCCCGCGGTGGCATGGCGAGCGTGTACGAGGCCCTCGACCTCCGCCTCGACCGCACCGTCGCAGTCAAGGTGATGCACGCCGGTCTGGGCGACAGCGCCAGCGACCACGAGTTCGCCGAGCGCTTCGTGCGCGAGGCCCGGAGCGCGGCCCGGCTCTCGCACCCCAATGTGGTGTCGGTCTACGACCAGGGCGACGACGACGGCACCGTCTTCCTGGCCATGGAGTTGGTCACCGGGCACACGCTGCGCGACACCATCGTCAAGGAATCCCCGATGAGCCCCAGCCGGGCTCTGGCGCTGATGGAGCCGGTTCTCTCCGCCCTCGCTGCAGCCCACCGCTCAGGGCTGATCCACCGCGACATCAAGCCCGAGAACGTGCTCATCGCCGACGACGGCCGGGTCAAGGTGGCCGACTTCGGTCTGGCCAAGGCGGTGAGTGCCGACACCCAGCACACCGCCACCCAGGGTGTGCTGATCGGCACCGTCTCCTACCTGGCGCCCGAGCTGGTGGTCGACGGTCGAGCCGATGCTCGTGCCGACGTCTACGCAGCTGGGGTGGTGCTCTACGAGCTGCTCACGGGCGTGAAGCCGCACGAGGGTGAGACGCCGATCCAGGTGGCCTACAAGCACGTGCACCAGGACGTGCCGCCGCCGTCGGAGCGGGTGCCCGAGATTCCCCCCTACGTGGACGCGCTGGTGGCCCGTGCCACCGCGCGCGACCGCGGGCTGCGCCCTGCCGACGCCAGCGTGATGCTGCACCAGCTGCACCGGGTGAGCCACGCCCTCAACGATGGTGTGCGCGATGACCCCGAGCTCACCCAGGATCTTGCGCCGATGATGGCGACCGGGGTGCTCGACCTCGAGGAAGTCCGCCAGTACCTCGACCCCGACCTCACCCAGCCGGTGATCCTGACGCCAGTGCCGATGACCGTGCGCGAACCCACCACGACCCTCGACCGACCTCCAGCGGCTCCGCGAGCCGATCCGGTGTTGGCCCCGACGCCGCGTCAGCCACGGCCCGGCAAGGCCTCACGGCCTCGACGTCGGCGCCGCGGTCTGGTGCTGCTGGTGCTGGCCCTCGTGCTGGCGCTGGGCATCGGCGGCGGCGCCTTCTGGTACGGCTGGGCCCGCTACGACAGCGCTCCTGGCGTCGCCGGCCTGACCCAGGCCCAGGCCGAGCAGGCACTCGCCGGAGCCGAGCTGGAGTTCGTCTACACCGACCCCGTCTACAACTCGGCCATCCCAGCGGGCTCGGTGGTCGATGCAGACCCCGGCAAGGGCGCCCAGGTGCTGCCGGGCGACACCGTCACGCTCACCTTGTCGCTGGGCAAGCTCCGGGTGCCAGCGGTGCGCGGCCTGACCGAGGACGACGCGCAAGACGCGTTGATGGCCCGACAGCTCGATTTCGGCGACAGCATCCCGCGGTTCTCCGAGACCGCCCCGGTGGGCACGATCCTCGCCAGTCGCCCCAAGCAGGGCACCGAGCTCAAGCCTGGCGACGTCGTCGACCTGGTGATCAGCAACGGGCGCAAGCCGGTCCAGCTCGAGAGCTGGGTGGGCAAGCAGATCGACCGCGCGCGCCGGGTGCTGGAGAAGCGCGGCTTGGTCGTGATCGTCGACGACGAGCAGTTCAACGACACCGTCCCCAAGGGTGGCGTCATCAGCCAGAACCCATCGAGCGGCACGTTGTTCCGGCGCGACGAGGTGCACATGACGGTGTCCCTCGGAGTCGAGATGATCGAGGTGCCGAGCGTGCGGGCCACCGGCGTGCAGGCGGCCGAGGACAAGCTGCGCGCCCTCGGCTTCGACGTCGACGTCGTGCAGGACGACGTCTACTACGGAATCGGCTTCGCCACCCGTACTGACCCGCCCTCCGGCTCGATGGCCCCACGGGGCAGCACGATCACCCTGTACGTGGTCTGACCGAAGCGTCCGGATAGCGTCCGGCGTCATGCGCAACCCAGTCGGTACCCACGTGCTCGTGGGCGCTGGACTGGCGAAGGGCGCGCTGGCCTCAGCCGACGAACTGGGGTGCGAGGCCATCCAGGTGTTCGTTGGCAATCCACGTGGGTGGGCGCTGAGCGCCGGCAACCCGGTCGAGGATGCCGCGTTCCGTGCCGGAATCGCCGAGCGAGGCATGCGGGCCTTCATTCACACGCCGTACCTGGTGAACCTCGGGTCACCGACCGTCACCACCTATGAGAACTCCGTGGCGCTCGTGGCGCACAACCTGCGCCGTGCCGTCGAGATCGGCGCGGAGGGCGTCGTCGTCCACACCGGGTCGTACGTCGATCCGACCGGTGGCGTCGAGGGGTACGAGGCCGCGATGCGACAGGTGCGCGAGGGGTTGCTGCCGCTGCTGGACGCCCTCGCGGACGAGGCCGCGCCGTGGCTGCTGCTCGAGCCGACGGCGGGTCAGGGGCGCTCACTGTGTGCCGGCGTGGAGGATCTCGAGCCGTACCTGGCGGCCCTCGACCACCACCCGAAGGCCGGCATCTGCCTCGACACCTGCCACGTGTTCGCCGCTGGAGCGCCGCTCGACGAGCCAGGCGGCGTCCGAGCTACCGTCGACCGGATCGTGGAGATCGGCGGTCCGGGACGGCTCCGCCTGGTGCATGCCAACGACTCGATGGACGTGCGCGGCTCGTTCACCGACCGGCACCAGAAGATCGGCGCTGGACACATCGGTGTCGCGGCCTTCCGTGAGCTGCTGGCCCATCCGGCCACCGCCGGCGTCCCGTTCATCCTCGAGACGCCGGGCTCGCGCACCGTCGGCGACCCCGACATCGCGCTGCTCAAGAGCCTGCGATGACGCACACACGGTTGGCCACGTTGGCGCTGCTGGCGATGACGGCTTGCTGGGGATCGACGTTCATCTTGATCAAGGACCTCCTCGACCGGGTGCCGACGCTCGATTTCCTGGCCGTCCGGTTCCTGATCGCCGGGCTGGTCATGGTTGTGGTCGCCCCTCGAGCCCTGGGGCGCCTCTCCCCCGCGGCCCGCCGGCAAGCGATCGTGCTCGGCGGCATCTATGGCGTCGCGCAGATCCTTCAGACAGCCGGACTCGCCCACACGCCAGCCAGCGTGTCGGGCTTCGTGACCGGGCTGTACGTCGTGGCAACGCCGCTGCTGGCGGCGGTCCTGCTGCGCACCCGGATCGGCCCCTTGACCTGGGCGGCGGTCGCGCTGGCGACCGCGGGGTTGGGCGTGCTGACGCTCGACGGGTTGTCGCTGGGTTACGGGGAATCAATCACCCTGGTGGCCGCGATCTTGTACGGGCTGCACATCGTGGCGCTCGGCGCGTGGGCCACCGCCGAAGACGCGCTGGGTATGTCGATCATGCAACTGCTCGTCATCGCTGCAATCTGCTTGGTCGCGACCGCGCCCGACGGCATCGTGCTGCCCTCGCGCACGGCCGACTGGCTCTCGGTGATCTACATGGCGCTGTTCGCCGGCGCGCTGGCCTTGATCGCGCAGACCTGGGCCCAGTCGCAGCTCGCACCTACCCGCGCCGCCATCGTGATGAGCATGGAACCGGTCTTCGCGGCGACGTTCGCAGTCAGCCTCGGTGGTGAGTTGGTCACCTGGCGGCTGCTCGCCGGCGGCGCGATGGTGCTCGCCGCGATGATCGCCGTCGAGCTCGGGCCCCGGCGTCCCATCGAAGGCGAAGTGCAGCACCTAGCGGTCTGAGCCGCTGCCCACCGAGCCCCGCCGAACCTGTCGACCGAAACTCGCGCCGGGCGCGCCTGCTTCGGTCGACCAGTGCGAGTTTCGCCTGCCGGCAGGCGAAACTGGACCGGTCCGCATCCTGAATCCCCTCGCCATCCACCCCCACCGGCGGGCTACAGTCACCGCATGGCGCCGACCTATTTCTTTGGACACCTGCCGGGAGCACCCGTGCAGGCCAGTCCCTAGGACAGCGCCCGCACCCACAACGCCCCGGCCACCGGCCCGGGGCGTTTGTCATGTCGGGGCCGAGCACCGGAGCCCCAACCGAAACAGAGGAAAACCATGGTCGTCGTCATGTCACCGGACGCCACCGACGAGGACGTCGCAAACGTCGTCTCCCGCGTCGAAGGCGTCGGCGGTGAGGCGTTCGTCAGCAAGGGCGTGCTCCGCACCATCATCGGGCTGGTCGGCGACATCGAGTCGTTCCACCACCTGAACCTGCGCACGCTCAAGGGCGTCGCCGACGTGCACCGCATCTCCGACCCGTACAAGCTGGTCAGCAGGCAGCACCACCCCGACCGCTCGACGGTCTGGGTCGGCCCCGCCGGCACCCGCGTGCCGATCGGCCCCGACTCCTTCACGTTCATCGCTGGCCCGTGCGCCGTCGAGTCGGCTGAGCAGACGCTCGAGGCGGCCCACATGGCCAAGTCGGCCGGCGCCACCATTTTGCGCGGCGGCGCCTACAAGCCGCGCACGTCGCCCTACGCCTTCCAGGGTCTGGGTGTGAAGGGCCTGGAGATCCTGGCCGACGTCCGCGAGGCGACCGGCCTGCCGATCGTCACCGAGGTCATCGACGTGCAAGACGTGCCGGTGGTGGCCGAGCACGCCGACATGCTGCAGATCGGTACCCGTAACGCCGCGAACTTCGCGTTGCTCCAGGCCGTGGGCGACGCCGGCAAGCCGGTGCTGCTCAAGCGCGGGATGACCGCGACCATCGAGGAGTGGCTAATGGCGGCCGAGTACATCGCCCAACGCGGCAACCTGGACGTCGTCCTGTGCGAGCGCGGAATTCGCACCTTTGAGCCGGCCACCCGCAACACGCTCGACATCTCCGCGGTGCCAGTGGTGCAGGCCACCAGCCACCTCCCGATCATCGTCGACCCGTCGCATGCTGCGGGCCGCAAGGATCTGGTCGTGCCGCTGTCGCGGGCCGCGATCGCCGTCGGAGCCGATGGCGTGATCGTCGACGTGCACCCGAACCCCGAATCAGCCCTGTGCGATGGGCCCCAGGCCCTGCTCGGGCCCGAGCTGCGTGAGCTGGCTCAGGCGGTCCGCCGCCTGCCCGAGGTCGTCGGACGGGTCGGGGCAGGTGAGCTGGCGGGTCGCGGCTGAGCCGGAGCCCTCCTAGGCTGGGGCCTATCCGGATCACCACGCAGCCGGCGACGGGCAGGAAGGACGACCAGGTGGACCATTGCGCGCGCTGCGGCCACGCGCTGGGCATCGGTCGGTTCTGCACGAACTGCGGGCACCCGGTTGGCCAGCCAGTGCCACCCGAAGACCCGCTGGTCGATCCGACCGCGCCCGCGCCAGCACCGCCCGCGGACGATCTGCCGGAGGGGCCTCGCTACCCGTTGTACGCCGACGAGCTCGAGCCCACGACCTCCACGTGGGTCGGCCCGAGATCTGGGGCTGGCCGCTCCCGCTCTGGCGTGCTGCCGTTCGCGGCGGCCGGGTTGGCCCTCGTGCTTGCTGTGCTGGTCGGCGTGAACCTGCTCGGAGGTGACGACTCCGATGACCCAGCCACCCCCGCCAACGTGGCGACGCCGTCGTCGGGAGTCACCGAGAGCGCTGATCCCTCCGAACCACTCCCAAGCCCATCGATCGAGCCGGGCGCCGAGGGCGACGTGGCGGGCTTGGCCACGCCGACCGTGCCAGACACCGCTGAGCCGAGTCTCGACGTCGACGGCAACACGGTGCGCTACGACGCCTTCAACATGCTGGACGGCGTGGCTGAGACTGCCTGGCGGGTGCCCGGTGACGCCACCGGGGAAGAACTCGTCTTCGAGCTGCGCGAACCCACCCTGATCAGCAAGCTGGGACTCATCAACGGCTACGCCAAGCGCGAGCCCGGCTACGACGGCTACCCGAGCAACCGACGGATCCGTGCGGTCGAATGGGTCCTCGACGACGGCACGGTGCTCTCTCAACGGTTGGGCAAGAAGCGTCGCAAGATGCAGACCATCCCGGTCGACGCAGTGCTCACCACCACCGTGAGGTTGCGCCTGATCGCGGTGAGCCGCCCCGGCCGCGGCGCCGCGGGACGCGACTACACGGCGATCAGCGACGTGAGCATCGTGGGCATGCCGGTCTGACCTCCCGCGAGGTCAGAGCCCGGCCAGCATCTCGGCCGCGCGCTTGGCCTGGTCGGTGGACACATCGAGATGGGTGACCAGGCGCACCGTCGTCGGCCCCACCGTGGCCACCCGGACGCCGACCTCCGCAGCGCGCTCGACGAACGCCGCCGCATCGGGGCGATCGACGACCACGATGTTGGTCTCGACGCCTGCCGGGTCGACACCGCACGCCTCAGCCAGCAGCCGCGCATGGGCGTGGTCGTCTGCCAACCGGTCGAGGTGGTGGTCGAGCGCATGCAACCCAGCCGCCGCCAGGATGCCGACCTGACGCATGCCTCCACCCATCCGCTTGCGCCACACTCGTGCTTCGGTGACGACGTCCCGGTTGCCGACGAGTACCGATCCCACCGGGGCGCCCAGCCCCTTGGACAAACAGACCGAGAGGACGTCGGCCACCGCGCCGTACTCACTCAGTGGCGTCCCCGTCGCGACGTGCGCGTTCCAGATGCGGGCACCGTCGAGATGGACCGCGACTCCCACACCGGTGGCCCACTCCCGCACGTCACGCAGGTCGTCGATGGCGAGGACAGTTCCGCCGGCAAAGTTGTGCGTGTTCTCCACTGAGACTGCGGCGGTGCGCACGAAGAAGGGGCCCATGTCGGGCGCATACATCTCGCGGACGGCATCCAGATCGACATGGCCGCGCGGGTGTCGCCACGTGCGCGTGGTGACGCCGCTGTAGGCACCGTGCGCGCCTAGCTCAGCGCGGACGATGTGCGCCGATGCCTCGCACAGCACCTCTTGACCTGGCTGCACCAAGGCGCGGATCGCCAGCACGTTCGACATCGACCCGGTCGGCATGAACAGCGCCGCCTCGTGGCCGAACATCTCGGCGACGCGTTCCTCGAGCCGAGCGACGGTGGGGTCTTCGCCGTACACGTCGTCGCCGACCTCGGCGGAGGCCATCGCAGCCCGCATCGCCTCGGTCGGTCGGGTCAGGGTGTCGGAACGGAGGTCAATCATCCTGGCTCCTCAGTTGGGTTTCGAGACGCGTCACTCCCGGCTCGCAAGCTCGCCGCAAGCCGACGCTCCTCAACCCTCCTCGCACTCCGACCTTCCTTCGCTGCTCCCCCACCCACGGACTCTGGGTTTCGAGACGCGTCACTCCCGGCTCGCAAGCTCGCCGCAAGCCGACGCTCCTCAACCCTCCTCGCACTCCGATCGCCCTTCGCTGC
>JBAUWM010000008.1:0-19618 GCA_049583775.1 Nocardioides sp. | reverse complement strand
GGGTCGTGGCCGATGGCGATGAAGAGCCCGGTGGCGTCGAGGTCACGGGTCTCGCCCGAGACCGTGTCGCGCAGGGTGACCGACTCGAGGCTCTCGGCGCCGTTGATGGACTCGATCACCGAGTTCCACACGATCTCGAGCTTCGGGTCGGCGAACGCGCGCTCCTGCATGATCTTGGAGGCGCGCAGCTCGTCGCGGCGCACGATCAGCGAGACCTTGGAGCCGAACCGGGTGAGGAAGGTCGCTTCCTCGATGGCGGAGTCACCTCCGCCCACGACCGCGATGTGCTGGTCGCGGAAGAAGAACCCGTCGCAGGTGGCGCACCACGAGACGCCACGACCCGACAGGGCGTCCTCGTTTGGCAGCTCGAGCTTGCGGTAGCCCGAGCCGGTAGCCAGGATCACCGCGCGAGCCGTGTAGGTGTCGGTCGCGGTCTTGACGATCTTGAGGTCACCGGTGAGATCGACTTCGACGACGTCGTCGCTCACCAGCTCAGCACCGAAGCGCTCGGCCTGGGCGCGCATCTCATCCATCAGGGCCGGGCCCATGATGCCGTCGCGGAAGCCGGGGACGTTCTCGACTTCGGTGGTGTTCATCAAGGCGCCGCCGGCCGTCACCGAGCCCTCGAACACGAGGGGCTCGAGGCTGGCGCGGGCGGCATACACGGCGGCGGTGTAACCGGACGGGCCGGAGCCAATGATGATCACGTTGCGGGTCTCGGACATGAAGACTGCTCTCTGTCTACGTCGGCGGGTGGACTCAGAACCGGTCCACCGGTGTAACCGATCGTAGGTGACAGCCATTCCGCCTGCAGCAGCAGAACAGGATGAGCGCAGGGTCCTAGGCCACGCCTAGCGCCGGATGGCGAGAACGATCGAGCGCAGGATGCGCTCACTGCCGCACTGCAACAACTCGGCCGTTTGGGTGCGACCCTGCTGCGGGCGGAAGGCGAGCACCGCGGGAGTGTCGTCGTAGAACGCAGCGAACAAGGTGCCCTCGCCCCAGACAGCCGTGGGGCAGATGAACGCCGACGAGCGGGTCAGCTCGGACGCGCTGACCCGGCTGCGTGCGGTCGAGACCACCCCGGGGCGTGTCCGAATCCGGCTCACAGCCTTCGTGAACGTGCGCTTGGTGAGCCGGACCGGCGGATTGCCGTTGGACACGGCCGGCTGATCCAGCCCCGACAACGGTGCTTCGTACTCGAAGCCGTTCGTGTCGCCGTCGAGGCTGTCATCGGAGCGCTCCGCCTGACTGAGTGCACCTGAATCCGGGCCGACAGGCGCGTCGGCTGCGGCAGCGTCGGGAGCGACCTCGGCGAGCAGCTGGTCCGAAGCCCCGCCCGCGTCCTGCGCCGCCTCGGCGGTCGCGGTGCTCGCAGAGTCGTCGGACGACGAGGGGGTGACGAGCTGCCCGATTCCGAGCCCGGCCACGACCACAGCAGCGGCCGCCACCAGCAGGCTGCCGACCAGCCGTCGCCGTCGGGCGGCCAGGTCGATCACAGGTGTGGGGTCGACACCGCGGGATCCTTCCTCGGCGAGCTGCTCGAGCACCGCCTCGAGACGAGCGGCGACGTCGAGCGGCACCGGGTCACCATGCCGCGCGTCGGCGAGCAGGCGGCGCAGCTGCGCCTCCTGTGCCGGCGTGACGTCCGGGTCGCGGTCGCTCATCGGGGCACTGCTCCAGTTCAGGGTGAGGGGTGGTGGTCAGGTGGGCTCACCCGGTCGGTGGCCCGCGAGGTGCTTCGGCTGATGGGACGGCGCTCGCGGGTGGTGGGTTCCCCGGAGGGGATGTGACCCCGCCCACCGCCTCGGCTGGCGGCATGAGGTCGGCGAGCAGGACAGCGAGTCGACTACGCCCGCGAGAGCAGCGGGACTTCACCGTACCGACCGCGCAGTCGAGCATCTGAGCCACCTCGGCGACGGGGTAGCCCTCCATGTCGACCAGCACGAGCGCCGCCCGCTGCTCAGCGGGGAGGGTCGCGAGCGCTGCGAGCACCGTGGAGCGCATTTCGTCGTGTACCGCCAGCTCGGCTGGATCGGTGTTCTCTGGGGAGCGGTCGGTGCTGGAGGCGAGGGCACCGCGGCCGCCGTACTCCTCGAGGTCGTCGGGCAGCGTCTCGGTGCGCCGGACCCGTGCCGCTCGGTGCCGATCGAGGCACGCGTTGACGACCACGCGGTGCAGCCAGGTAGTCACCTGGGCGTCGCCGCGGAACGATGCTGCTCGTCGGTAGGCAGCGACCATGCCGTCCTGCAGGCCATCTGCGGCGTCCTCGGGATTGCCCATGGTGCGCAGGGCCACAGCCCACAGCCGGTCGCGGTGCCGCGCGAACAGCACCCCGAAGGCGGCAGATTCTCCAGATACGTGGGCGGAGAGCAGCTCGGCGTCGGTGCGCTCCTCCACCGCGTGAAGCTGGGTCGATTCGTTATCCACCCCGCACCGCCACCTCGGCCACGTGGCCGCGGAACCGGCCATCAGACTCCTGGGGGAGCCGGGTCAGCCAGATCACGAGATAGCGGGCGCGGGTGGGCTCGTCGGGCTGCAACGAGAGCGCGGTCCGGCGGGCGGTGCCAGAGGCAAGCAGGCGGATGTCGTCGACCGCCTCGGGCGGCACTTGCGAGTAGTAGATCGAGACGTCAGTGGGCGCTCCCTCGAACGTCAGGTCGACGCCGGTCACGCTGCGGGCCCCGCCGAGATCGAGGGACAGGCCGACGCCGGTCTTGAGCCCCCGCGGACCGAACTGGTCGTTGTAGCCCTCGGTGTCCCAGGTCGTGGAGGGATCACCGTCGACGGCAAGCGGGGCGTCCTCGTTGTTCTCCTCGCCTGCGTCGGTGCCCAAGGGGTCGAGCGCGGCCGCCGTGA
This sequence comes from Nocardioides sp., assembly GCA_049583775.1. Taxonomy (GTDB): domain Bacteria; phylum Actinomycetota; class Actinomycetes; order Propionibacteriales; family Nocardioidaceae; genus Nocardioides. The sequence continues at coordinate 16,759 of JBAUWM010000008.1, read as the reverse complement.
CTCCCTTGAGTACGACTCCTCTGGACACGCTGGGCGAATCGGAGGGACTGACGTCGCCGTCGGGCTCGGCGCCCAAGGGCGTCTTGCCCCGCCCCAAGTTGATCGCGACGGTCACGGCCACGAGGAGCAGCACCACCACGGCGACGATGCTGGCCAATCGGTTCCACGAACGACCGGGGACGCTGCTGTCGGTGGCGCGGGGTGCCGCGGCCGGACCCCCAGGATGCCGACCGCCCGACGCATGGCCCGCGAACGGCCAGAACTCATCGCCAGGGCTGATACCGGAGGTGGCCGCTGCCCCTTCCCGCGCAACGCGACGCGGCGCGCCGTTGCTGGGTTCGGGTGCGAACAAGGGTCGTTCCGGAGGTTCGTCGAAGGGCGGCGGGGGCGGCACCGGAGTGGTGCGCCGCTCGAGCCACGAGACGTCATCGCCGTCTTCACCGAAGATCGGTAGTCCGGCCTCGGTCGGAGCGTCGGGTGGCGGCTCTGCCACAGCCTTGTCGGGCACTGCGCCGTCGCGCATTGCCTCGGTCTCGGACGCGGAGGCCGACTCTGACACGGGCGGTGCTGGGTCGACGTCGTGCGGCACCATCTCCGGCACCGGCGGCAGCACCACGAGCTCTTCGTCGGGCAGTACCGGCGGGGTGCTGGCGACCAACGCGGCCGCCATCCCGCTGGGGTCGCCGACGAACTCGGACAGGAAGGCGTGGATGCCGCGGGCGTCGGCACGGAACTCAGGCAGCCCCCGCGCGCGGTGGCCCGGATGCAGCAGCTCGTCGCACAGGGCGTCGAGCGGCCGGGGTACGCCGGCGCGCACCTGACGTGGGCGCAGCAGCTCGCCGTGCTCGCGCGGGGCGGCCTCGACGAGCGAACCGGACACCCCGGCCCACCGGGTGGTGAGGGCGCAGTAGAGCAGCCCGGCGAGGTCGGTGACGTCGTGCCCGAGGTTCTCGGTGCTCACGCCGTGCAACGCGGCATCGACGCAGAAGCCGATCAGTCGGACGCCGCCGGCTCGGTCGATGAGCACATTCTCGGGATTGAGCCGGCCGTGGGGCACGCCTGCCGCGTGCGCGGCGGCGATGGAGTCGGCGACCTCGGAGACCAGCCAGGCCGCGCGACGCGGCCCGAGAGGGCCGGTGCCAGCGACGACGATGTCAAGGGAGGTACCCCAACCCCACTCGTTGACGACGTAACAGACGTGCTCGGTCACGTCGGCGTCCAGCACCCGCAGGATGCGCCGGTCGTGCACGGTGGCCGAACGTCGCGCGGCCGCCATCAGCCCCGGAGCGCGGGGGTCGTCGGCGCGGATCACGTGGATGGCGACGTGCCGCTCGAGCACGCGGTCGTGGGCGCGCCAGAAGCGGCCGTCCCCACTCTCGCTCAGGAGATCCACCAACCGGTAGCGGTCGGCGAGGACGTCACCGGGCCGGGTGGCGTGCGGCACCTGACTCTCTCCTCGGACACAAGCGGTGGGACGGACAGTGCTTCATCGTAGGCCGCGCCGGGGCGTTGCGGGGGGTGCTCAGCGACGCCGGGCGAGGCGCCCGGTGACGGTCTGCACCACCGAGGTGACTTCCTCGAGGCGCAGCACGCGCGCGAGAAGCAAGAAGGTGCCGACGTCGACGGCCACGACCAGCCCGGCCCGCAGGCCGGCCACGACCAGCGCGGGGTCGTCGCCCCACTCCTTCAGCACCAGCGCAATGAGAAGCGCGACCGCGGTGGACCCGGCCACCGCCACGAGCAACCGCACCACGAACCGCAGCGTGGCGGCACCCTCCAGCCCTCCCAGCGAGCGCCGCAGCACGGCATACGAGAGCACGGACCCGACGGCGTAGGAGGCCGCGTAGGCCAGCACGAGTGCCGGTGCGGTGTTCGCGTCGTCGACCAGCGAGACGCCGACTAGTGCGACCACCACGTTCGTGGCGCCGACGGCGCACTGCACGAGGAAGACGGTGCGGGTCTGCTCGAGGGCGTAGAACCCGCGGAGCACCAGGTAGTGCGCAGTGAACAGCACGATCCCCGGACCGAACAGCGCGATCGACGTCGAGTAGGCCGGGTAGTCGTCGGCCGCCGCGAGGTAGCCGAACAGCACGTGAGCCACGTCGAGCGAAACCAGCGGCAGCAGCGCCGCGAAGGGGACGACGACCGCCAGCGCGGTGCGCATCGAGCGCGCGAGCATCCGTCGCGCGGCCTCGAGGTCACCGGCGGCGACCCGTGCCGAGAGCTGCGGAAGGATGGCGGTGGCCAGCGAGACGGTGATGACCGAGTGCGGCACCATCACGATCAGGAACGCCGAGGAGTAGATGAGGTAGCCGGTTCCGTTGCCGCCGTCAGCCGTACCGCTCGAGGCCAGCCTGACCACCACGGTGTAGGCGACCTGGTTGACGATGACGAACAGCACGGTCCAGATGCCGAGGCGCAGGGTGTGGCCGAGCCCGGAGTTGCGGAAGTCGAACCGCGGCCGGAACGTGAAGCCGGCTCGTCGGAGGTAGGGCACGAGGATGGCCAGCTGGGCGACGATGCCGAGCGTCGAGCCGACTCCCAGCAGCACTTCCTGGCCACCGGAGTACGGCCCGTACTCCTCGCCGTTCGTGGCTGGCCCGTAGGCGACCAGGTAGACGACCAGCACGGCCACCGAGATGACGTTGTTGGCGATCGGCGCCCACATCATCGGTCCGAAGCGGCCGCGGGCGTTCAGGATCTGTCCGACCAGCACGAACATGCCGTAGAAGAACACTTGCGGCAGGCAGTAGCGCGCGAAGGCGATGACGGAGTCGAGGTGGGCGGCTCGGTCGGGCTCGTCGAAGCGGTCGGCGAGGTAGAGCGACATCACCTGAGGGGCCAGCACGACGAGGGCGACGCTGACCGCGGCGAGGAACAGCGCGGCGAGCGTGATGATCCGGTTGGTGTACGCCTCACCGCCGTCGGGATCGTTGGCGAGGGCCCGCACGAGCTGAGGCACCAAGACGGCGTTGAAGACGCCCCCGGCCAGCAGGATGTACAGCATCGTCGGGATCGTGTTGGCGATCGCGAACAGGTCGGCGTGCAGGTAGACGCCCAAGGCCGCGGCGAGCAGCGCCGAGCGCACGAAACCGCTCAGCCGGGAGACGACGGTGCCGGCCGCCATCACCGCGCTGGAGGCGAGGACCGAGCGCTGCGCCTCGACGTCGCTGTCGCTCATGATGCGGGCCTCATGATGCGGGCCTCATGATGTGGGGCTCGGTTGACCGACCTCGGCCGCGCCGCGGCGGGCGCCGCGTACTCGCCGCACGAGCCGCACGATGATGGCCAAGAACAGCAGCCCGGTGCCAGTGCCCATGATCAGCCAGATGACCTCGCTGACCTGGGCCGAGCGGATCGGCAGCTGGTCGGTGGCGCCCAGCGGGTTGCCGTCGACGTCGGTGAGCACCAGGTTCACGTTGTGCACCCGGCTGCTCGCGGTGCGCGCCTCGAGCAGCACGTTCGCGCGGCTACCCGCGGCCAGCTCGACCACCCCGGGCGACACGATCGTGATGTCGCCATCGGTCTCGGCGCCGACCGCTACTGCAACCGGCAGGTCGAGCGCGTTCACGACGGTCACGACGAAGGTGCCCGAGGCACTGGAGAGGGTGACCCCCTCGCCAGCCTTCAGACCGACCGAACCGAGGACGTCGTCGACCCAGCTCCGCGACTGGCCGACGGAAACTCGCGAGGCCAGCTGTCGGTTGCGCACCGAGTAGGAGAGCCCGGTGAGGGCTTGCTCGGTGATCACGCCTGCGATCCGGAAGTTGTCGACCAACAGGTTCTCGAGGATGCCGCCAGCGGCGATCAAGCCCTGGACTTCGTCGAAGGTCGGCTGGTCGAGCTCGCGGCGCTGCTGCAGCTCGGGGTAGACGAGATCGCCACTGTCGATGGTTTGCGGGCTGCCGGCGTCGCGCAGGTCGGCGATCCGGTCTTGGTCGATCCAGTCGACGTCGAGGCCGTCGAAGAACTCGGCCGCGTCGTCGAGGCCCCACTCGGTGGGCAGGACGACGGTCAGCGGGGGCTGGTCGGGCTTCAACGCTCGCACAGCCGCCTCGGCGAGGATGCGCTGGCGCAGGCCTGCCGACGTCACTGACGGCCCGGGGCCGGGAGTGCCCTGCGGCGCCCCACTCGACGTCACGGTCAGCAGGTGGTCGTCGATGCTCGCCAAGCCCGGGGCCGGCCCCGAGCTGAACATTTCGTCGGTGGCCAACACAGTGGTGGCGTCGTCGCCGACCGTCATGCTCGCGGTGTCGAGATAGCCGTTCGGCGAGGCGATGACCGGGGTTGCCTCGATGCCGGCCTCCTCGAGCACGAGGCTCTGCTGAGCCAGGGCGAGCCGGTAGAGCGAGGGGTCACGCCGCAGCGAGGCAGCGACGTCGATGTTGCCGTAGGGGAGCGTGAGCACCTGGTTGGCTCCCCCGAAGGCTGCCGTCATCTCGTCGAGCCAGGCGGTGGCGGCCTGGGCGGCATCAGATCCGGGGTCGGGCGACCCGCTCGCGCTCGCCTCGGTGCTGTCCTGGCTCGGCTCGTCGGGCTCGTCGGGCTCGTCACTCACCGAGGGCTCGGCGGGAGTGGTGGGAGTGGTGGGGTCCCCGTCGGTGGCTCCCGCCAGGGAGCGACCGGGATTGCCGGCGGCAAGCCGGGAGATCACGTCGAGCAGGGCCGGATCCACCATCCACGTCAAGGGTTCGCCGCTGGCGCGACCAAACGAGAGAAGCTCGCGCAACCGGCCACCCGGGCTGAGCGCCCGAGCCCACTTGTCCTCCTCGGCCACCGAACCGTCGGGGGCATAGGTCACGCCCCTGACGACCGGCACCACGAGAGAGACCGGCACCGGTGTGTTGATCCTCCGAGGCACGTAAGGCAGGAACGTGCGAGCTCGGCCGTCGGCGAGGCTGTCGCGCGGCGAACTCGCGCTCTGGCCGATGGCGTGGATGCCGAACCAGTAGACGCCGCCTCCGGACACATCGAACGCCGTCACCGGCACCCGCACGGTGTACTCGGCGGTGGCGCCCGGCTCGAGCGTCTCGATCTTGCCGGGTTCGCCGGCGGTCACCCGTGAACCGACGTCGGTCTCCGCCGGCACGTCCATCGCTGCGTCGAGCTCACTCGGGTTGAGCAGAGGCTCGTCCTCGCCCAAGAAGGCGTAGAGGTTGACCGTCGTCCAGGTCTCGTCGCTGCGATTGGTGACCGTGCCTCGCACCTCGATCTGGCCCTGAGCCGGGAGGTAGGAAGGTGCGAGTCGGTCGATTCGCACCCGCAGTGCGGAGTCGTCCACCACCAGGTTCGCCGGTGCGCTGGCGGGAGCGCTCGGCGGTGCGCTGGCTGGTGCACTCGCTGGTGCGCTGGCTGGGGCACTGACTGGGGCGGCGTGGGCGGACACCGCCCCGCATGTGCCGACCACCAGGGCCGTGGCGACCCCAGCCATGGCGGTGCCGATGGAGGGTCGGCCGGCCTGGGCGACGACTCTGCGCGCGCGAGCACGCAGAAATCTTCGATGACCGACCACGACCCGAGGGTATCGGCCCGGGTCCGGCCGACTCGACAAGCCGGAGGTGTCCGTAAACTCCGCGCCGTGTCTGATCCGTCCGATCCCGCTGAGCCCCTCTCGATGGTTGAGGTGCAGCAGCGGGTCCGCGCTGAGCTCGACCGACTCGCCCCCGTGCTCGACGGACTGGGAGACGCCTTTGCTCGATCCGGGCACCAGCTGCACCTGGTAGGTGGGCCCGTGCGCGACGCGATGCTGGGCCGCTCGCACACCGACCTCGACTTCACCACCTCAGCGCCGCCCGCGGTGAGCGAGAAGGTGCTCCGCGCATGGGGCGAGGCCTGGTGGGACATGGGCCGCGAGTTCGGCACGATCGGCGCTCGTCGCGGCGAGTGGGTGGTCGAGGTGACGACCTACCGCTCCGAGACCTACGACCCCACCAGTCGCAAGCCCGAGGTGCAGTTCGGCGACACGCTGGCCGGCGACCTCGGACGACGCGACTTCACGATCAACTCGATGGCGGTCAGTCTGCCTGGGCGTGACTTCGAGGACCCGTTCGGCGGCATCGTTGACCTCGCCCACCGAGTGCTGCGCACGCCGGGTCGGCCTGAAGACTCGTTCAGCGACGATCCGTTGCGGATGATGCGGGCTGCCCGTTTCGCCGCCCAGCTCGGTTTCACGGTCGACCCCGACGTCGTCGCCGCGATGACGTCGATGGCCGACCGCATCTCGATCATCTCCGCCGAGCGCGTGCGCGACGAGCTCGTCAAGCTGATCTGTGCACCGTTCCCGCGGCTCGGGTTGAGCCTGTTGGTCGAGACCGGGCTCGCCGACCTGGTGCTGCCCGAGCTACCCGCCTTGCGCCTCGAGCGCGACGAGCACCACCGGCACAAGGACGTCTACGAGCACACGCTCACCGTGCTCGAGCAGGCGATCGAGCTCGAGCCCCGGTTGCCCGAAGGCGGCCCCGACTTCGTCTCCCGCTTCGCCGCGCTCATGCACGACATCGGTAAGCCGAAGACGCGCCGCTTCGTCGACGACGGCACCGTCACGTTCCACCACCACGACGTGGTCGGGGCGAAGCTGACCACCAAACGGATGCGCTCGCTGCGCTTCTCCAACGACCAGATCGAGGCAGTGAGCAAGCTCGTCGAGCTGCACCTCCGCTTCCACGGTTACGGCTCGGGTGAGTGGACCGACTCGGCCGTTCGGCGTTACGTACGAGACGCCGGGGATCAGCTGGAGCGCCTGCACGTGCTCACTCGGGCCGACTGCACGACCCGCAACCAGCGCAAGGCCGACCGCCTGCGCCGCACCTATGACGACCTCGAGGAGCGGATCGCTCGGCTGGGTGAGCAGGAGGAGCTGGCCTCCATGAGGCCCGACCTTGACGGCAACCAGATCATGCAGATTCTCGAGATCGGGCCCGGCCGCGAGGTTGGTCAGGCCTACCAGCACCTGCTCGAGCTGCGGCTCGATCGCGGGCCGATGACCGAGGACGAAGCCCGCCATGAGCTGCTCGCCTGGTGGTCGAACCGCAGTTGACGCGTGACGTATTGAACATCTGTCAGTAGCGTGCGCCCCATGGCAACGACTTCCTACGAAGAGCTCGAGCAGAGCATCGACATCAACGCGACCCCGGCTCAGGTCTGGGCCTTGGTCACCGACATCCCGCGCATGGCGCAGTGGAGCCCCCAGGTGAAGCGCTCAAAGGTGAAGGGCGGGGTCGTCGAGAAGGGCGCCACGTTCTCGAACTTGAACGGCAAGGGATTCCTGCGGTGGCCCACCAACGGCAAGGTGGTGCGCTTCGAGCCGCACCGCGACTTCGCGTTCCGGATCAAGGAGAACAAGACGATCTGGTCGTTCGAGCTGGCCGAGAACGCCACCGGCGGCACCACGGTCACCCAGCGCCGCGAGCTGCCCGACGGCATCTCCGCGCTGTCGACCACGCTGACCAAGTACGTGCTCGGCGGCGTGCCCGGCTTCACCCAAGAGCTCAAGGACGGCATGAGCCAGACGTTGCAGCGGATGAAGGCCGAGCTCGAGTCGGCTTAGTCGGAGGTCGAGCGTCGTCGAGAACCTCGCAGGTCGCACAGCGAGGTTGTTCGGCTGACGTGGTCTCGACGACGCTCGCCAGCGCTCGCTGCTCGACCACCGGGTGCGGGGGTTGCGAGGCTCAGGCCCAGCGGCCCCCACACCTCAACAACCAGTGGTGGTTGAGGTGTGAGGCGCCTTAACGCCGAGCCTCGAAACCCCCGCAGGCGGCCATCAGCTCAGACCGAGCACCCAGCTCCACAGGTTCGCAACTGCCGGGCCAGCCACGGGCGCGGCGTACTCGGTCAGTGGCTCGCGGGTGGCCGATGGACGCTGGGCACGCCCGGCCCCTCGGTCATAGCCGTAGTCGAACGGGGCGCAACCCTTGCCGGCCTTCAGGCGCACGTCAGCGTTGAGGTCGCCGTCGGCCTTCTGGGGACCGGTGCCCTGCCCGCTCATCCGGGTCACGGTGAAGGCGAGGCAGTTGTAGTCGAATCTCCAGGGGCGGTTGACGTTGCCGGCGGCCTTCACCCTCGTGCGCTCGGGGTCGGTGTAGTTGTCGACGTGACCCGAGCCGAAGTCGGAGAACGACGCGCGGTCGTCGCCGGGTCGGAAGGCGGCGTCGTTGAGGTTGGGGAAGTTCTCTCCGGCTTGCGGTTTGGCGTCGAGCACCGACTGAGCCGGCGGGTTGACGTTGCCCACGTTGCCGTAGCCGTGTGCCTCGTCGGTGTAGCTCAACGAGAGCCCGGGCTGGAACGCGATCGGGTCGCGGTCGATCTGACCGTTGCCGTCGAGGTCGAAGCCCGACCGGTCACGCAGCTCGAAGTAGTACCCGTGGTCGAGGTCGGAGCGCGCGCCAGCCTTGAGCAGCGTCCACCCGTCGGTGCACTTGGTGGCCGTCGAGTCCGTGTCCTGGCAGCCGCCGTTGAAGAAGCGGTCGTCCTGGCTGGCACCTCGCTCCTCGAAGGTGGTGCGCATCAGCACCTTCTTCTTGCCTGACGGCAGGGTGGCGGTGACCACGAGGTCGTCGATCAGCCATCCGCGGAACGAGAGCGCCGGGTCGGTGAAGTAGGAGAACCGGAGCGCGCCGAACCGCTTGCCGGCTAGATCACTCACGTCGAACGTGTCGGCCACGAACTTCGGCTCGCCTCCGCCCCCACTGTTTCCGGTGACGCCGTTGTCATAGGTCTCGAAGCAACCGACGTCGTTCGGGTTGCTCGTGTTGCGCGCTGTGGTGCCCTTCGTCGAGGCGTGAGACTTGTAGGTGCGGCCGCCGTCGGTCGTCGTCATGACGAAGCCGTAGTCCCAGTCCTCCTCGATCTCCCACCAGTGCTTCATCGACAGCGACACCTTCGAGCCACCCGGCAGCTGAGCCAGCCCCGGCACGACGAGGTCGAGGTTGTGCCCGTCCTGCGGGGTGCAGCCGAACTCGTCGCCCGAGCCCGACCAGTACACGTGAGAGCCCGAGGCCTTGGCGCCGGTGCGCAGCACGTCCTTCTGGAAGAGGCGACGTCCGGGCAGCTTGGCGGCGTACATCTGTGCGTTCTGCACGCGGCCGTCGCGGCCCTGCTTCAACACGTAGGGCGTGCCGTCGGCGGTGCGCCAGTGGATGCGGTTGATGTCCTGCTTCGAGTCAGCCATCCGCTTCACGGACTTCGAGGTGCCCGGGGTGAGCACCTGCGGCACCACCCAGCCGAGCTCCTGGCGCGCGAAGGCATCCATGTTCTGCGACTTGTCGGTCGCCATGAGGTTCCAGTCGCCGTAGGTCTCGCGGTCGGCGTTGCTGTAGAAGTCAGGCAGGCCGAGCGAGTGACCGTACTCGTGCGAGATCACCGAGGCACGCTCGATGGCGACCTCGTCGTTGACGTTGTACGGGCCCACGCGCACGTAGACCGGCCACTTGGTCTTCTTCCGCGTCATCGAGGTCCGAGCGGCTGACTTGTACCAGAGTCGCTGGCCCGCGAGGTCCTTGAGCTGATCGTCGGAGACGTACCCGGTTTGACCGGTCTCCGGGTCGGTGTAGGTGTACTCGAGCGACGAGCTGTGCTGCCACACGTTGTCGTAGGGAACCAGGTTCTGCGGGTCGGTCGTGCAGGCGTCGACCAGCAGGCCGAGCTGGGAGGCACCGTTGCCACCGCATCCGGCGAAGACGACCATCAAGAAGTCGACGAGGCCGTCCTTGTCGGTGTCGTAGTCGGAGTAGTCGATCTCGGGGTCGGAGATCGTCGCCGCGTCGAAGACCAACTTCGCCGAGGGACCGCAGCCGGTGTCACGCTGGCTGACCAACGGGAGGCCCACCAACGACTCGGCCACCTGCGATCCGGTGTCCTGGCCGTAGTAGTTCGTGTCGCCCGGCAGGTTGTAGACGCCGTTGGTGATCCGCTCGGTGTAGAGCGGGTTGCTACCCGGCGCCACCGGCAGGTCGGCGAAGGTGCCGCCGAGACAGGTCAGGCCCGACGGAAGCGGGGTGCCGACGCCGAGGTCGGCTAGTTCGGCGAGCTCGGGCGGCTGACGGTGACTGAACTCGTAGTCGTGCTTCGTGTCGAAGCCACGGCTGGCGATCCCGGCCGAGGGCACGGTGCCGTGCGGGAACAGCTGCCCGACCGAGATTTCCTGCATCAGGTTGAACGTCGAGCCTTCGAACGACGCGTCGTTGATCACCCGCTCGAGGTCGCCGCCGGCATGCTTGGCCAGCCATGGCCGATCCGTGTACTGCACCGGCACCACCGGGAACGGACGGTCGCCGTAGCGAGCGGTCTCGTAGAGGTCGCTGGGTGGAATCACCTTGGGGCCGTGCGCCGTGGCCGTCGAGCGGCGTCCGGCGCCGCTGAGCGTGGCCGTCGTGGAGAGGTCGCGCCACACGATGGTCGCGACCTGCGCGAGCGTCGCCGCCTTGCTGGCGACGACCAGGGTGGCGGTTCGCCCTGGCTTGACCGCACCCACCTTCCAGGTGATCAGGTCGTCGGTGAGGCGGTTGCGTCCGGGGCCACTCGCCTTCAAGAGTGTGCTGCCCAGCGGTGCCGCGATGCGCACAGTCGCCCCTGCGATGGTCTTGCGGGTCGGGTTGATCACGAGGACTCGCGAGTCGTAACGCTCGCCCGGCTTCACCCAGCCGACGGCTGAGGTGAAGCTGTTGTGCAGCACGAGACCGGTGGCCCTCGAACGCAGCGTCACTGCAGCGGCCCCGGCCTTCTCGGCCGCGAACCCGCCCGGCAAGGCGGCGTCGACGGCGGGGACGGCGATGTGCTCGTCGCCGGTGGCGGCGAGGCCGGCCGTCGCGGCGGCGGGCACGCTGGTGGAGAACTCGCCGAGGGGCCCAGCGTTCACCTGCTGCGAGGCGAGTACGGCGCCGTCGGCGTCGACGACCTGGAGAGTGAAGCTGGCGGGCACCCCGGCCCCCACCCGAGCCAACGTGGCCGGTACCACCTTGCTGACCGTTCCGGAGACGGTGAAGGCCTGGCCGGCCTCGCGGGTGGCCTCGGCGCGGTCGAAGGTGACCGTCAACAGCTTGGCGCCGAGGGTGTTGCCGGGCGCGGCGACCTCACCAGCAAGCTGGATGGCCGCCGATCGAGCATCGGCCGAGGAGGCTGAGGAGACAGCAGGCGCCAGCGCAAAGGACGTCGCGATGGCGGCGGTGGCAGCGACCCAACGGGCGCGGGGGGACCGGGACGGGGTCATGGGGGTACCTCGGGGAGCTGGGTCGCAGGGTGCGACCGGACGACTCCTCAACGACGTGCTGGCCCGCGTGGTTACGGCGGATGGCGCGATGTGCACAAAAGCACAATGCCCGCCCCCGGTGGGGGCGGGCGTTGTGATGACTTGGCGCCTCTCGGCTCACCGGGTTTCGGCGCGGCTTGCGCGACTTCGTTCCTCAGTCGCGGCCTTGCTCAACTTCGCTCAGTCAACCTTCGGGTGAGACGAGTAGGCGCTCGTACCTCGCGCCTATTCTTCACCCTTGATGAATGCTTCGACCCGTCGGCGACCTTCTTCGTCGGGGATCTGAACCGGCGGGCTCTTCATCAGGTAGGACGACGCCGAGATGATCGGGCCTCCGATACCGCGGTCCTTGGCGATCTTGCAGGCGCGAATGGCGTCGATGATGATGCCGGCCGAGTTCGGGGAGTCCCAGACCTCGAGCTTGTACTCCAGGTTGATCGGGACGTCACCGAAGGCGCGACCCTCGAGGCGCACGTAGGCCCACTTGCGGTCGTCGAGCCAGGCGACGTAGTCCGACGGGCCGATGTGCACGTTGCGGTCGTGGACCTTGCCCGAGAGCGAGCCGGTGAGGTTGGAGGTGACGGCCTGGGTCTTGGAGACCTTCTTGGACTCGAGACGCTCGCGCTCGAGCATGTTCTTGAAGTCCATGTTGCCGCCGACGTTGAGCTGGTAGGTGCGGTCGAGCGTGACGCCGCGGTCCTCGAACAGCTTCGCCATGACGCGGTGCGTGATGGTGGCACCGACCTGGCTCTTGATGTCGTCGCCGACGATCGGCACGCCAGCGTCCTCGAACTTCTTGGCCCAGACCGGGTCGGAAGCGATGAACACGGGCAGCGCGTTGACGAAGCCGACGCCGGCGTCGATGGCGCACTGGGCGTAGAACTTGTCGGCCTCTTCAGAACCCACCGGGAGGTAGGAGACCATCACGTCGGCCTTGGTGTCCTTGAGGATCTGGACGACGTCGACCGGCTCGTAGTCGGACTCGTCGATCGTCTCGCGGTAGTACTTGCCCAGACCGTCGAGGGTCGGGCCGCGCTGGACGGTGACGCCAAGGGGCGGAACGTCGGTGATCTTGATCGTGTTGTTCTCCGAGGCCTGCGTTGCCTCAGAGAGGTCGAAGCCGACCTTCTTGGCGTCGACGTCGAAGGCGGCGACGAACTCGACGTCGCGCACGTGATAGTCACCGAAGGCGACGTGCATGAGGCCCGGGACTGTCGCCTCAGCGTCTGCATCGGCGTAGTAGGTGACGCCCTGGACCAAGGAAGTCGCGCAGTTGCCGACTCCCACGATTGCTACTCGTACCGAACCCATCGGGATTCCTTCCTGGTGACTTCCTGGTCGTGCTGGCGGTTGATGCCTTGGACTGACGTGCGGTGAAACGGGGACTTCGGGCCTGGATGTTGCCCGTGCTGTGGAGCTACTGGGGTTGCACTGCTGCTTGGTCGGGGCTGCGCCCCTGGTTTCGCTCGGCGTTGATGAGGTCGGAGAGCCACTGCACCTCGCGCTCGGCCGACTCGAGGCCGTGCCGCTGCAACTCCACGGAGTAGCGGTCGACCTCCTTCTCGGTGAGTGAGAGCTGCTGCTGGACCCGGTCGAGGCGTTCCTGCAGGCGGGTGCGCCGGCCCTCGAGCACGCGGAGCCGGATCTCCATGTCGGTCCGGCCGAAGAAGGCGAACCGAATGTCGAAGTTGTCGTCCTCCCACGCGGTGGGACCAACCTCAGACATCAGGCGCTCGAACTCGGCGGTGCCGGCGGCGGTGACCTGATACACGATCTTCGGACGCCGCGAGACCGGCGTCAGAGTGGTGGTCGTCTCCTCGATGAGGCTGCCGCGCAGCATCTTCTTCAAGGCTGGGTAGAGCGACCCATACGAGAGAACTCGACCCCAGCCGAGCATGAGGTTGAGGCGCTTGCGCAACTCGTACCCGTGCATGGGTCCCTCGTGCAGCAGTCCGAGGACTGCAAGCTCGATGGTCTCGGTTCGTCGTGCCACGCGATGCATCGTAGCGATATATCCGTTGAATATGAATTCTCGCGTAAATCGCGGGGCTGAAGCGTGTCGCGGTGGCCGGCTGAGCCACGTTTGGGAGCCGCATCGACCCGGTGCCTATCCTGGGCAGGCTGCCCGCGACCTGGTAGCAGACAGATGAGCTGGCATGTGGAGGGGTGAGGCGTGACGGGCAAGCGCAAGGGCGGTGGCACTGCGAGGAAGCAGCCACCGGCGTCCCCGTGGGTCGCTTGGCTTCCGTGGGTCGACCGCTCGACGTCACGTAAGCCCAAGATCAAGCGCACCTGGAAGCAGCACCTGCTGCGCATCGCCGGGTGGTCGGCGATCACCGCTCTGGTGCTGACGCTGATCGGTGTGGCCTCGTTCGTCTACCTCTACAAGACGATCGACGTGCCCGAGCCCAACGCGGAGTTCCTGACCGAGACCAGCTACGTCTATTACGCCGACGGCGACGAGGAGGTCGGGCGCTACGCCACCCAGCTGCGCGACTCGATCCCCCTGGCCGAGATGTCCACCGACCTCAAGGACGCCGTGGTCGCGGCCGAAGACCGCACGTTCTACACGAACAAGGGCATCGACCCGAAGGGCATCCTCCGCGCGGCGTTCAGCAACGCCTCGGGCAACGCCAAGCAGGGCGGCTCCACGATCACCCAGCAGTACGTCAAGATCCTCTACCTCACCCAAGAACGCAGCTACCAGCGCAAGATCAAGGAAGCGATCCTGTCGCTGAAGGTCCAGCGTCAGCAGAGCAAGGACGAGGTGCTCGAGGGCTACCTCAACACCATCTACTTCGGTCGTGGTGCCTACGGCGTCGAGGCGGCGTCCAACGTCTACTTCACGAAGTCCGCCAAGGACTTGTCCTTGCGCCAGGCCGCCGCGTTGGCTGCGATTCTGAACGACCCGAACGATCTCGACCCGGCTGATGGCAAGGAGGCCAAGGCAGCGCTCAAGTCGCGCTACACCTACGTGGTCGACAGCATGGAGTCGGTCGGCAACATCACCGCCGAGCAGGCCACCAAGGCCAACGAGCGACTTCCGAAGTTCAAGAACTTCGAGGCAGAGACCACCTACGGCGGCCAGAAGGGCCACGCCCTGAAGATGGTCAAGGATGAGCTGCTGCGTCTGCGCAAGATCGACGGCAGCGAGTTCACCGAGGAGGAGATCGACGGCGGCGGCCTGCGGATCACCACCACGTTGACCCGCAAGGCGATGACGGCCGCTGAAGAGGGCGTGCGTGAGGCACGTCCCGACGGGTTCAGCGACCGCAAGCTGCACATCGGTGTTGCGTCAGTCGAGCCCGGCACCGGCGCCATCCGCGGCTTCTATGCTGGCCAGGACTACCTGCGCTCGCAGATCAACTGGGCCGTGGCCGGTGGGCAAGCCGGGTCGACGTTCAAGCCCTTCGCGCTCGCAGCCGGCATCAAGGACGGCTACTCGCTCAACGACACCTTCGACGGAAACTCGCCCTACGAGACGCCCGACGGGCTGGAGTTCGAGAACCAAGGCGACACCGACTACGGCAGCTCGGTCACCCTGACCAAGGCCACCGAGGACTCGATCAACACCGCCTACATCGACCTCACGCTCAGCATGGATGACGGGCCCAAGAAGATCATCAAGATGGCCAACGACCTCGGCATTCCGCCGGCGAAGGCCAAGACGAACGAGGAGTGGGGCTTCCCCGACCAGAGCCTGGGTCTGGAGCCGATCACCGGGGTAGCCCTGGGCTCGCAGACGGTGAGCCCGATCAACATGGCGGCCGCCTACGCCTCACTTGCCAACGAGGGGGTCGCGGCTCGACCGTTCCTCATCGAGCGGGTCGAGGATGCTCAGGGCGAGCTGCTCTACGACCACAAGGTCAAGGACGACCGGGTGATCAGTGAGGACGTCGCCGCCGACGTCACCTACGCGATGCAGCAGGTCGTCACCTCCGGCAGCGGAACCGCCGCCCTCGATCTCGACCGGCCGGTGGCTGGCAAGACGGGAACGGCCACGACGTCGTCGGGGGCGGTGTCGTCGGCCTGGTTCACCGGGTTCACCCCGCAGCTCGCGACGTCGGTGATGTACGTGCGTGGCAAGGGCAACGAGGAGCTGAAGGACTGGCTGCCGTCGTACTTTGGCGGCGCGTTCCCGGCGGAGACCTGGACCGCCGTCATGGCACGCGACATGGAGGGCCTCGAGCCTCTGGACTTCCCGGAGCCGGCCTTCGTCGATGGTGAGGCACCGCAGGACGGGCACGAGTACGTGCCACCGCCCCCCCCGCCGCCGCCGAAGCCCCGCCCGCCCAAGCCCAGTGAGACCACGACCGACGGCCCGACCGATCAGCCCACCGAGGGGCCGACGGAGCAGCCCACCGAGGAGCCCACGGAGCCGACGGAGGAGCCCACGGAGCCGCCGACCACGGAGCCGCCGCCGACCGAGGAGCCGAGCGAAGACCCGAGCGCGGGATGCGGACTGCTCGGCTGCCCCGACGGACGTGCTTCTGGCGGATCGACCGAGGCCGCGATGGCTGGCGGCCAGGCAGCCGGACGCCGCTCGGCGACTGCGACGTGGTGGGGCTGGTAGCGCGTTGAGGCGCCCTGCGGGAACCGATC
Source organism: Nocardioides sp. (assembly GCA_049583775.1). Lineage (GTDB taxonomy): Bacteria > Actinomycetota > Actinomycetes > Propionibacteriales > Nocardioidaceae > Nocardioides. The sequence goes on along the minus strand of JBAUWM010000008.1, from coordinate 915 downwards.
GATGACACCCGATGTGGTGCACCCCAGCCAGGACGATCCGGTCACCGCCGCCCTCAGCGAGGTGCTGGGTGGCCCGGTGGGCACCCGGGCCCGCGGCGGACGTCGCTCGTTCGCCGTGGCGGTGCTGCTGGCGCTCACCAGCGTGACGCTGGCCGTGGGGTTGGCCAGCAAGACGCCGTGCGTCAGCGACCAGTTCCAGAACGCCGACACCATCGCCTCACGGGTGTGCGGCACCGATCTCGCCAGCGAGTACGTCGGCACGGGTCTGGTCGAGCTGGTCTGGCCGTGGAGCGACGACCCCGCTACCCGAGCGCGGTACGCCGTCACCGAGCAGCCCGCACTCGTGGGCCTGTGGACCTGGACCGCGGCGCGGGTCACCCACGTGCTCGTGGGGTCGCCCGACACCCAGGCCCGCAACGACGTCTCGGTCTCCGACCTGGCTGCCGACCCCGACATCCGCCGCGAGACCACCGTGTTCGTCGCCGTCAACGCCCTCGGGCTGGCCCTCGTGGCCCTGCTCGTGACGGTGGCCGTGGCCCTGACGCACCGACGTCGCCCATGGGATGCCGCCGGCTGGGCACTCGCGCCGGTGCTCGCGCTGAGCGCCACCGCATCGTGGGACCTGCTCGCCGTTGCCGCAGCGGCGTGGGCTGTCTTCGCCTGGACCCGGGATCGCCCGGTCACCGCAGGCTGGCTGATCGGGCTCGGCGCCGCGGCCGGCACCTGGCCCGCGCTGTTGCTGGTGGCGTTCGGTGTCGTGGCCCTGCGCGGGCGACGAGCCGCCGACCTGCTTCCGTCGGCGATGGCCGCCACCGGGGTGTGGCTGCTGGCCAATGCGCCGGCGTTCCTGTCAGGGCGCAGCGAGTGGGAGCGCTACTGGTCGGTGGCCACCGAACGCGGGCCCGAGACGGGCAC
>JBAUWM010000007.1:0-19092 GCA_049583775.1 Nocardioides sp. | reverse complement strand
GCTGGTGGTTGAGGTGCGAGGAGCGCTAGCGACGAGCCTCGAAACCACCTGATGCCAGTCCAGGTCGCCGAGCTCGTCGACGGCATCCGCGCAGGACGCCGAGCAGCGGTCGCCCAGGCGATCACGCTCGTCGAGTCGGCCAAACCCGAGCGTCGCGCCGACGCGCGCGAACTCCTGACGGTCTTGACTGAGAGCGAGACCTCAGGCGTGCACTCACCCGCGGTGCGGGTCGGTATCTCCGGCGTCCCGGGCGTCGGCAAGTCGACGTTCATCGAGGCCCTCGGGTCGAGGTTGACGGCGGCCGGGCATCGGGTCGGCGTCCTCGCGGTCGACCCGTCGAGCATTCGCACGGGTGGATCAGTGCTCGGCGACAAGACCCGTATGTCGCGTCTGTCTGCAGATCCGAACGCCTACATCCGTCCCAGCCCGTCGGCCGGCACCCTCGGTGGCGTCGCTCGGGCTACCACCCAGGCGATGGCGGTGCTCGAGGCCGCCGGCTACGACGTGGTGCTGGTCGAGACGGTCGGAGTCGGCCAGTCGGAGGTCACCGTCGCTGGCATGGTCGACACGTTCCTCTTCCTCACCCTGGCCCGCACGGGAGACCAGCTGCAGGGAATCAAGAAGGGCATCCTCGAGATCGCCGACGTCATTGCGGTCAACAAGGCCGACGGCGACCGTGAGCAGGAAGCCCGTGCCGCCGCCCGCGAGCTGGCCGGCGCCTTGCGCCTGGTGCGCGGTCACGGCGAGTGGGCGCCACCGGTCGTGACGTGCAGCGGACTCACCGACGTCGGCGTCGACGACCTCTGGGATCGAGTCGGCGACCATCGTGGGCATCTCGGAGCCGATGGCCTCGCTGCCAAGCGCGCAGACCAACAACTCTCCTTCACGTGGGCACTGGTGCGCGACGAGCTCGACCAGCGCCTACGTCACTCGCCGCAGGTGCGGGCGATTCGCGACGACATCCGCGCCGAGGTGTTGTCAGGCGACCTCGCGGCTACCGTCGCGGCTGATCGGATCATCGCGGCCTACGACGGTCACTGAGTCGTCGGCTGGGCCATGTCTAGACCGGGACAATTTGCCCTTGCGAGCGGGACGCGCCCAGGCACAGGATCTGGCCACCCCCAGCCGAAAGGTCGTCAGGTCTATGCACCGTCGCAGAATCACTCCCCTCGCTCTCGCTGCACTCGCTCTCGTGGGTGCCACCCTCGCGGTCGTACCGTCCGCGGCTCAGGGTCCATCACCCACTCGAAGCACCTTGGCCTCGGGACTGCTCAGCCCGTTGAGCCTGGCCGTGGCCGAGGACGGCACCACCTTCTACTCCGAGAATTTTGCCGGCGTGCTGCACCGCCGCTCGCCGCAGGGCAAGGACACCGTCATCTATCGCACCGAGCCGGGCATCGAGGTCGGCGCAGTCTCCGAGCAGGGCGGAAGTCTGCGCTTCGCGTTGTCGGGCGGTGAGAACGAGTACGGCGTGCTGATGGCTGTCGGCAACAGCGGTGTGCCCGTGCGCATCGCGAACCTGATGGCCCACGAGAAGAAGCACAACCCAGACGGGGACGTGCAGTACGGATTCCGTGACCTCGATGAAGAGTGCGTTGCCCAGTTCCCGCAGGATCAGGAAGAGGGCATCCCGGTCACCTACATGGGATCGGTGGAGACCCACCCGTACGCCACCTGGCTCGGCCGCGGCGGCACGACGTTCATCGCCGATGCGGGGGCCAACGCGATCTTCGCGGTGTCCAAGCCCAAGAGGGTTCGCACCATCGCAGCACTGCCGCCGACCCCGCTGATGGTGACCGCCGAGCTGGCGGGCGAGGCGGGCCTGCCGGAGTGCGCCGTCGGGCACACCTACTGGGTCGAGGCCGTGCCGACCGACGTCGAGAAGGGGCAGGACGGCAAGCTCTACGTGACAAGCCTGCCGGGTGGTCCCGAGGGCGGCGCGCCTGGTTCGGTCTACCGGGTCAACCCCGCCAACGGAGCCGTGAAGCTGGTGGCTACTGGGTTGGTCAGTCCGGTCGGAATTGCGGTCGGAGCCGGCGGTGATCTCTACGTTTCCGAGCTGTTCCGGGGTCGCATTGCTCGGATCCCAGCCGGCACCAACAAGGTTCGCCCGTTCATCGAGGTGGGCCTGCCTGGCGACATCGAGTCGACGTCCACCGGCTGGGTGTTCACCGCCGGCACCCTGACCGGTCTCTCCGGCGAGCCCGGCGACGACCCAGCGGGAAGTGTGGTGCGACTGCTGCGCTGAGCCGATCGCTCGAATGACCGCGGCGGCCTCGTCTACCCTGGGACACACCATGTCTGCAACCCAGGGCGAGGCCGCCAACGTCATCGCGGACGTCGTCTCCAAGTACGACGCCGAGCTCATCGACCTGCGCCGCGACCTGCACGCCAACCCTGAGCTCTCGTGGGCCGAGACTCGCACCAGCGACCTCGTGGCGCAGCGCCTTGAGCAGGTCGGCTGGCGCATCAGTCGGCTCGACCGCACCGGTGTACTGGCCGACCTCGGCGAGGAGGGCCCGGTACTTGCCCTGCGTGCCGACCTCGACGCCCTGCCGGTGCACGACGTCTCCGGCGAACCCTGGGCCAGCACCGTGCCGGGTGTCGCACACGCCTGCGGGCACGACGTGCACACCGCGGCGCTGGTCGGCGCCGGTCTGGCTCTAGCCGAGCTGCACGAACGCGGAGAGCTGGCAGGCCGAGTCCGATTGCTGTTCCAGCCAGCCGAGGAGGTCATGCCCGGAGGCGCGAAGCAACTCATCGGTCAGGGCGCTCTCGACGAAGTCGGCCGCATCTTTGCGCTGCACTGCGAGCCAGCCGTCGACGTCGGCCGGATCGGCCTGCGCACCGGAGCGCTGACCAGTGCGGCCGACAAGATCGAGGTGCGTCTCGAGGGCACCGGAGGTCACACGTCGCGGCCGCACCTCACCAGCGACCTCACCTTTGCCTTGGCCAAGGTAATCACCGAACTTCCTGCGGTGCTGAGCCGCAGGATGGATCCGCGGGCAGGTGTCTCCGTCGTGTGGGGCAAGGTGAACGCAGGCTCCGCTGCCAACGTGATTCCCGATCGCGGCGTCGTGGCTGGCACCGTGCGGATCCTCGACGCTGTCGCCTGGGCCGAGTGTGAGCCGATCATCCGTGAGGCCGTTCTCGACATCGTGCACCCCTACGGCGTCGCGTCGTACGTCGACTATCTCCAAGGTGTGCCGCCGGTCGTCAACGACCCCGGCTCAACGGCGATTCTCTCCACGGCCGTCCGCTCCGTGCTGGGTGCGAAGGGTGTGACCTCGGTGCCGCAGAGCCTCGGAGGCGAAGACTTCGGCTGGTACGTCGAGCAGGTGCCCGGTGCGATGTTCCGCCTGGGCACCCGCACCCCCGGTGGACCGACGTACGACCTGCACCAAGGCAACCTGCGGGTCGACGAGCGGGCCATCGGCATCGGCGCGCGCGTGCTCGCCGAGACGGCTGTCCAGGCTGCGCTCACCTGACTCGCGAGCGGCGCTAAGTCTTGCGGTAGGGCAGCCCAACGGCTGCGGGTGCACGCGAGCGGCCGACCAGACCGGCGACGGCAAAGATGGTGACCACGTAGGGAAGCATCAGCATGAACTCGCTGGGTACCGGTGAGCCCAGCACCGACAACACGCCTTGCAGGTTCGACGCGAACCCGAACAGCAGCGCCGCGAGGGTGGCCTTGATGGGGTCCCACTTGCCGAAGATCACCGCGGCCAGCGCGATGTAGCCGGCGCCGCCTGTCATCTCTCGGTTGAACTGCTGCACCGAGACCAGGGTGTAGAAGGCCCCTCCCGACCCGGCGATCGCGCCTGCGAGCAGCACCGTGCGGTACCGGGTGCGGATGACGTTGATGCCCACGGTGTCGGCGGCCTTGGGGTGCTCGCCGACCGCGCGCACGCGCAGCCCCCAGCGGGTGCGGTAGAGCGCCCATGTGACCGCAGCGACCGCTGCGTAGAGCAGGTAGACGATGGGGGTCTGCCGGAACAGGATCGGACCGATCAGCGGGATGTCGCCGATCAGCGGGACGGCCCAGGTGTCGAACCGCGGTGGCGAGTTGAGATCGGCGGTGTTGGGGGCCAGCACTTGCGAGAACATGAAGCTCGTGAAGCCGATGACGAGCACGTTGAGCACCACGCCCACGATCACCTGGTCGACGAAGTAGCTGATGGCGAAGATGCCGAGCACCAGAGCAACCAGGGCGCCGGCAACCATCGCGCCGATCAACCCCGCCCATGTCGAACCAGTGATCGACCCGATGATCGCGGCCGCGAAGGCTCCGGCCAGCAGTTGACCATCGATGGCGATGTTGACCACGCCAGCGCGCTCGCCGAGCACTCCGCCGAGAGCCCCGAACACCAGTGGAACGGCGAGCGCGAGTGATCCGCCGAGCAGGCCGACGACCGGGATGGTTCCGTCGGCGGCGGCCCACGACAGGAATCCGGTCATCGCGACCACCGAAAACACGATGGCGAGCCAGATCGGGGTGGCTTGCTGCACCAAGTAGCGGCGCACGGCCTCGACCGAGCAGAGCGCGAGCACCACGATCATCGCCCAGGCAGTGCCCACCGACGGCACCGTCACGGCAGGCAGCTCGAAGAAGTCGTCGGCGGTGGCCAGACGGAAGGTGGTGTCACCTGACTGCGAGCTGAACCCGACGGCGGCCGCGAGGGCGAGCGTGATGACGCTCAGCAGGATCGGGGTCTTGCGGTTGACCACGGTGATGTGGTCGAGCTCAGTGGTCGCGAGCGTGCTCACGCTGCCTCCTTGGTCGGCAGGCGGAACATCGCTCGCACCAGAGGCGGTGCGGCGATGAACAGCACGATGAGGGACTGGATGACCAAGACGATGTCGACCGGGATGCCCTCAGAGGCCTGCATGGAGAAGCCACCGGCCTTGAAGGCGCCGAAGAGGAGCCCGGCGAAGAGGATGCCGATGGGGTTCGAGCGACCCAGGAGCGCCACCGTGATGGCGTCGAAGCCGATGCCCGCATCGAGATCGACGGTGACCCCGCTCGTGACGGTGCCGAGCACTTGGTTGGCACCCGCGAGTCCGACCAGCGAACCGGCGATGAGCATGACGACGACGTAGGTGCGGCCGACGTCGATGCCCGACGTCCGCGCGGCGTGGGGGTTCTCGCCGACCGCTCGGAACCGGTAGCCGAGCGCCGAGCGGTTGAGCAACCACCACACGACCGCGACGGCCACCAGCGCCAGCACGAAGCCGAGGTGCACGTTGTACCGCTCGCCGAAGATCTTCGGCAGCGTGGCGCTGTCTTGCATGGGCAATGACTTGACGTTCGCCGAGCCTGGCGCCTGCAGCAGGTTCTGCTCCGACAAGGCGTAGAAGACCAGGTAGAAGCCGACGTAGTTGAGCATGATCGTGACGATCACCTCGTGGGCGCCGGTGCGTGCCTTGAGCAACCCGGCGAGACCGCTCCACAAGGCTCCGGCGATCATCGCGGCCAGTACGGCGACGGTGAGGTGCAACGGGGCTGGCAGGTTGACGTTGATGGCCACCCAGCCACCGGCCGCTCCGGCCAGCAACATCTGGCCGCGGCCACCGATGTTGAACAGCCCGGCGCGGAAGGCCAGTCCGACACCGAGTCCGGCGGCGATGAGCGGGCCGGCGAACTTGAGCGTCTCGGTAAGGGGGCGGATCCCGGTCGAGAAGTCTTCGGCCCGGTTGTTGTAGATCGAGCCTCGGAACAGCGCGGTGTAGGCGCCGGTGATCGCGTCGCGCGCCTCGGCGAAGAAGTCGCCGGGCCGGGAGAAGAAGTACTTCGCCGACTCGCGCACGCCCTCGTCGGTGAACATGATCATCAGCGAGCCGACGATCACCGCTAGCACCACCGAGAGCACCGCGACGAGCGCGTTGCCAGTGGTGATCGACCGGAGCACGTTGTGCCAGTGGTTGTTGTCCGGCGGTCGGGGGGCGTCGGCGTCCTCGGCGGCCGAGGAGCCCTGGGGCTCGACCAACTCCGAATCCTTCTCGCTCATGCCACCGCTTCCGCAGGACGCTCGCCGGCCATCATCAGACCGAGCACCTCTCGTGGAGTGTCGGCCGGCACGATGCCGACGATGCGACCGCGGTAGAGCACCATGATCCGGTCGGCCAGCGCGGTCACCTCATCGAGCTCGGTGGAGACCACGAGCACCGGCACACCGGAGTCGCGGGTGGCCACGATCTGCTTGTGGATGAACTCGATCGAGCCGACGTCGACTCCGCGAGTGGGCTGAGCGGCGACCAGGAGGCGCAGGTCACGAGAGAGCTCGCGCGCGACCACGACCTTCTGCTGGTTCCCTCCCGAAAGCTTGCCAGCCTGCGTGCTGATGCCAGGCGCCCGGACGTCGTACTCGTGCAGCTTCTCCTGGGCGAAGGCCTGCAGCTTGGCGAGCTGCAACGAGCCGACGCGCACGAATGGTGGGCCGAAGCTGCGGTCGAGCATCAGGTTCTCGGCGATGGTGAACGAACCCACCAGTCCGTCGACCTGGCGGTCTTCGGGCACGAAGCCGACCCCTGCGTCGAGAATCTGACGGACGGTGCGCCCGACCAGTTGCTTTCCATCGAGCTCGATCGAGCCCTGCACGTGGTCCTGCAGGCCGAGGATCGCTTCGGTCAGTTCTGTCTGTCCGTTGCCCTGCACGCCAGCCACGGCGAGCACTTCACCGGCTTGGATCGTGAAGCTGACGTCGTTGACATGAACCAGCCCGGTCGCGTCGGCCACGGTGAGCCCGTCGACCACGAAGGCCTCCGCGCCCAAGCTCGGCGGCTCCTTGTGCACCGTCAGCTCGACGGGGCGTCCGACCATGAGGGAGGCGAGCTCGGCGTTGCTCGCCGTGGGGCTGGCCTCGCCGACGACGGCACCGAGGCGGATGACCGTGATCCGGTCGGCGACCTCGCGCACCTCGCGCAGCTTGTGAGTGATGAAGACGATGGCGGTGCCAGCTGCCTTGAGCTGACGCATGATCTCCATCAGCTCGTCGGTCTCCTGGGGGGTGAGTACCGCGGTCGGCTCGTCGAACACCAGCACCTGCGCGTCGCGGGAGAGGGCCTTGATGATCTCGACCCGCTGCTGCACGCCGACGGGCAGCTCTTCGACGATCGCATCGGGGTTCACGTGAAAGCCGAACCGCTCGGAGATCTCCCGGACCCGGCGGCGAGCGGCGTCCAGATCGAGTGAGCCAGCGAAGCCGGTGGCCTCGTCACCGAGCATCACGTTCTCGGCCACCGTGAAGACCGGTACGAGCATGAAGTGTTGGTGCACCATGCCGATGCCGGCCGCAATGGCGTCGCCCGGCCCGGAGAACTTCTGCACCTCGCCGTCGAGCACGATCTCTCCGGCGTCGGCCTGATAGAGCCCGTAGAGGACGTTCATCAGAGTCGACTTGCCGGCTCCGTTCTCGCCCAACAAGCAGTGAATCTCGCCCGGTTCAACGGTCAACGAGATGCGATCGTTGGCCACGAGGGAGCCGAACCGCTTGGTGATTCCGCGGAGAGCCAGCTGCATGCTGAGGATCCTAGTGTCGGGAACGTCGGCGACGTCGGGGTCGGGACCGAGACGGTAAATGCAGAGGGAGGCCGACCCGGGGGTCGACCTCCCTCACACAGTCACACAGGGGTCAAGTGCGTGTCACGCAATCAGGGCGTGAGGTACGACGTGACCGTGATCGAGCCGTCGATGATGCCGGCCTTCACGTCCTCCAGCTCGGCGGCCAGGGTGTCAGACACCGAGTCCTCGAAGTTGTGGAACGGCGCCAGGCCGACTCCGTCGTTCTCGAGGGTGCCGACGTAGGCCTCGGTGTCGAACTCGTCGTTGCCCGCAGCCAGGATCGCCTCGTAGGTCGAGACGTCCATGTTCTTCAGGATCGAGGTGAGCACGACGTCCTGCGTCGTCGGGTCGGTCTCGAAGAAGTCAGCGTCGACACCGATGAGCGCGACGTCCTTGCCGGAGTCGGCGATCGCGGTCAGCGCGCCCTGGTAGATCGGGCCACCCACCGGGAGGATGACGTCGACGTCCTGGTCGAGCAGCTGCTTGGCGGTGTTGGTAGCGGTCTGGTTGGCCTCGAAGCCACCAGTGAAGCTGCCGTTCTCGCCGTCCCATCCGACAACCTCGACGTCCTTGCCCTTCTCAGCGGCGTAGTACTCGACGCCCTGCTTGAAGCCGTCCATGAAGATCGTCACGGTCGGGAACGGCTGGCCACCGTAGGTGCCGACGACGCCGGTCTTGGTGTAGTCAGCCGCGGCGTAACCGGCCAAGAAGGCAGCCTGCGCGGTGTTGTAGAGGAGCGGCTTGACGTTCTCGGCGTCCTTATTGCCGTCGAAGTCAGTGTCGGCCGCGTCATCGATGAGCACGTACTCGGTGTCGGGGTTGGCGTTTGCCGACTCGACCGTGGCGGCGGACAGCGCGAAGCCGACGGTGACGATCGCGTCGCAGCCTTCAGCCACCAGGCTCTCGAGGTTCGGGCCGTAGTCGTTCTCGCTGTTGGACTCGACCGGCTTGAACTCGGCACCGAGCTCGTCGGCTGCCTTCTCCACGCCCTCGAAGCTCAGCTGGTTGAACGACTTGTCGTCGAAGCCGCCGGCGTCGGAGACGATGCAGGGGAGAAAGTCAGTGGTCGGCTCGGCGCTCGCGCTGGCGCCGGTGTCGTCAGTTCCCGCCTCGTCGTCCTCGGGAGCATCGCCACACGCGGCCAGGGCGGTGGTGGCGGCGAGCGCCGCGATACCGCCGACGAAGGCCTTCCTCATCTTCTTCACTGATTCCTCCAGGCTTCAGCCCCGCATCGGTGGGGGCGATGGTCGGTCAACTTACCGAATGGTGCCCTTTAATGACGCTGTTCGATAGTCGCGTGCTCCAAGGGTTACCGAGTTGCGACGTTCGGGCTCGGTGCGCCCGTTGCCGTGGCCCGGCCGGGTGGGTGAGGGTGGGGCTGTGGTCGACGTAGCCGAAGGTCCCTGGCCGATGCTCCGCGCCTCTGCCGCCGAAGTGATGGCGCGGGCCTACGCCCCGTACAGCAACTTCCGGGTCGGCGCGGCGGCACTGGTCGACGACGGTCGTGTCGTCGTCGGCTGCAACGTCGAGAACGCGGCGTACGGGGTCACCCTGTGCGCCGAATGCGGCTTGGTCTCCTCGCTGCACGCCGGTGGCGGTGGCCGGCTGACCCATTTCGTGTGCGTCAACGGCGACAGCGCGGTGATCATGCCGTGCGGTCGCTGTCGGCAACTGTTGTGGGAGAACGGCGGCGCTGACCTTCTTGTCGAGACCCCCCTCGGGGTGCTCACGATGGCTGAGGTGCTGCCGCAGGCCTTCGGCCCCGACGACCTTCTGTGACGGCACTAGGGTCGCTCCCATGAGTGCGCACGATGCCGTGGAGGTGATCCTCGCCAAGCGCGACGGCGGGGAGTTGTCGGACAGCCAGATCGACTGGGTGGTCGACGCCTACACCCGGGGCGACGTGGCTGATGAGCAGATGTCGGCGTTGGCGATGGCGATCCTGCTCAACGGCATGGACCACCGCGAGATTTCCCGCTGGACCGCCGCGATGATCGCGTCAGGGGAGCGGCTGGACTTCTCGTCGCTGTCGCGACCCACCTCCGACAAGCACTCGACTGGCGGCGTAGGCGACAAGATCACTCTTCCGCTGGCGCCCTTGGTGGCCGCGTGCGGCGTCGCGGTTCCGCAACTATCGGGCCGCGGGTTGGGACACACCGGCGGCACCCTCGACAAGCTCGAGTCGATCCCCGGCTGGCGAGCCAGCCTCACGAACGCCGAGCTGCTGGCCCAGCTGGAGTCGGTGGGCGCGGTCATCTGCGCTGCTGGCGACGGGCTGGCTCCCGCCGACAAGAAGCTCTACGGACTGCGGGACGTGACCGGAACGGTCGAGGCGATCCCGCTCATCGCCTCCTCGATCATGAGCAAGAAGATCGCCGAAGGCACCGGCTCGCTGGTGCTCGACGTCAAGGTCGGCACCGGAGCCTTCATGAAGGACCTCGACCGCGCCCGTGAGCTCGCCGAGGTGATGGTCGCCCTCGGTACCGATGCCGGAGTGCGCACCGTCGCGCTCCTGACTGACATGTCGACCCCACTCGGGCTCACCGCCGGCAACGCCATCGAGGTGGCCGAGTCGGTCGAGGTACTCGCCGGAGGAGGCCCCGCCGACGTCGTCGAGCTCACCCTCGCCCTGGCTCGCGAGATGCTCGCGGCCGCGGGTCACGACGACGTCGACCCGGCCGACCGCCTCGCTGACGGCTCGGCGATGGACGCGTGGAACGCTATGATCCGGGCTCAGGGCGGCGACCCAGACGCCGCGATGCCGCAAGCGCGTGAGTCGCACGTCGTCGCAGCGCCGGCGTCGGGCGTGCTCACCCGACTGGACGCAATGGCAGTCGGGATGGCGGCCTGGCGGCTCGGGGCCGGGCGCGCACGCAAGGAAGACCCGGTACAGGCTGGCTCGGGCGTCGTCTGGCACGCGCGTCCGGGCGACGACGTTGTCGCCGGCCAACCGCTCTTCACCCTGCTGACCGACGAGCCGGCCCGATTCGACCGGGCTCTCGCCTCGCTTGAGGGTGGCTACGACATCGGCGACGCCGAGAGCTTCACGGCAACGACGCTGGTGATCGACAGGGTCAGCTGAGAAGCAGGACGACCGTCTCGGCGACGCACGCGGGCTTCGACTCGCCGTCGATCTCGATGACGTGCTTGAGGGTGACCTGCTTGCCGGCCGGGATGTCGTCGCACGCGGCCAGGCTGACCGTGACGCGCACCTGCTTGCCGACGCGCACCGGGTTGGGGAACCGCACCTTGTTGACGCCGTAGTTGAGCTTGGCGCCGGGCGTCTCCATCGCGAAGACCGTGCTCCCGAGCACCGGGATCAGCGACAGGGTCAAGAAGCCGTGCGCAATCGTGCCGCCGAAGGGTCCGCCCGCGCTGCGTTCGACATCGACGTGGATCCACTGGTGGTCACCCGTGGCGTCGGCGAACGTGTTGACTCGCTCCTGGTCGATGGTCAGCCACTCGCTGGTGCCCAGCTCTTCGCCGACGGCGGACTGGATCTCCTCGAAGGTGGTGAACGTTCGCATCGCCGGGTACTCCTCGTGAGGGTTCAGGTGATCGGCTGGGTGTTTGATGGGCGCTATGGCCATCGGTGAACCTACACGCGACCAAGTGCGAGCCGCCCCCAAGGTCGTGCTCCACGACCACCTCGACGGCGGCCTGCGCCCGGCCACCATCGTCGAGCTCGCGGCCGAGATCGGACACGAGCTGCCAGCCGCCGACGCGGGCTCGCTGGCCGCCTGGTTCCGCGACTCGGCCGACTCCGGCTCGCTCGAGCGGTACCTCGAGACCTTCGACCACACCGTCGCGGTGATGCAGACCGCGCCGGCTCTGTCGAGAGTGGCCCGAGAGTGCGTCGAGGATCTCTCAGCCGACGGTGTGGTCTACGCCGAGGTTCGCTACGCGCCCGAGCAGCACGTGTCGTCGGGGCTCAGCCTCGACGAAGTGGTAGCCGCCGTGCAGGAGGGCTTCGAGGACGCCGTCGCCGCGGCTGCTCTAGCCGGCCGACCGATCGTGGTGCGACAACTGCTCACCGCGATGCGGCACCAGGCGCGATCGATGGAGATCGCCGAGCTCGCCGTCGCCTGGCGCGAGCGCGGCGTGGCCGGGTTCGACATCGCGGGGGCTGAGGCCGGCTACCCGCCCACCCGTCACCTCGACGCGTTCGAGTACCTGCAGCGCGAGAACTCGCACTTCACGATCCACGCCGGTGAGGCGTTCGGTCTGCCTTCGATCTGGCAGGCCATCCAGTGGTGCGGCGCCGATCGGCTCGGGCACGGCGTCCGCATCGCCGACGACATCACGGTGCACGACGACGGCAGCGTCGAGCTGGGCCGGCTCGCCTCCTACGTGCGCGACAAGCGGATCCCGCTCGAGATGTGCCCGGCCTCCAACGTGCAGACCGGCGCCGCCACCTCGATCGCCGAGCACCCGATCGGGCTGCTCACCCAGCTGCGGTTCCGGGTCACGGTCAACACCGACAACCGCCTGATGAGCGACACGTCGATGACTGAGGAGATGACGGCGTTGGTCGAAGCCTTTGGCTACGACCTCGACCAGCTCCGTTGGTTCACCATCAATGCCATGAAGTCAGCGTTCCTGCCCTTCGACGAACGGCTCGCGATCATCGACGAGGTCATCAAGCCGGGGTACGCCGCGCTGGCAACTGCCGCGGGGTAGCAGAGGTGGGTTGCGGCCGGGAGCGGTGCCTCAGCCACCATTCGTCATCCGGGAACGGTGGCTAGGTCACCGCTCCCGGCGGGCGGCGACCTGAGCGGTGCCTGCGCCACCGTTGAAGGGCAAGGAACGGTGGCTAACTCACCGCTCCCGGCCCAAGCAGCGCGGCCCCGGCGACGACTGCGGCTCAACCCGCGATGCCCATCCGTTCGAGCAGGTGGCTGAGATCGGGATCGGCACCGCGGAAGTCGCGATAGACCTCCATGGAGTCGAGCGAACCACCGCGACCGAGCAGTCCGTCACGGAACTGCTGCCCTGCCTCGCGGGAGAGCCCGCCGTGGTCGCCGAACCAGGCCACGGTGTCTGCGTCCATGATCTCGCTCCAGATGTAGGAGTAGTAGGCCGCTGCGTAGCCACCTCCGAAGATGTGACTGAAGTAGGCCGAGCGGTAGCGCGGCGGCACCAGCGGGAGGTCCACGCCCGCGGCGGCCAGGGCGGTCTCCTCGAAAACCTCGACCTCGGCGGGGTCGGTGGGCAGCTGGTCAGCGGGGGTCGTGTGCCAGGCCTGGTCGAGCAGCATGGCGGCCAGGCTCTCCGTGGCGTCGAACCCACCGCCGAAGTCGCGCGAGGCGCGGATGGCGTCCACCCACTCGGTGGGCATCGGCTCGCCGGTCTCGTGGTGGACGGCGTAGTCGGCCAGGAGGGTTGCCTCGTAAGCCCAGATCTCGTTGACCTGGCTGGGGAACTCAACGAAGTCGCGGGGCACCGACGTTCCCGAGCGTGACGGGTAGCGGACGTCGGAGAGCAGTCCGTGCAGGTCGTGGCCGAACTCGTGGAACAGCGTGATCACGTTGTCCCACGACATCAGGCTCGGCTTGCCCGGTGCCGGCGGTGCGATGTTGCACGTGTTGGTGACGACAGGTGAGGTGCCCAGCAGATGTGACTGGTCGACGATGGAGGTCATCCAGGCGCCGCCGCGCTTGGTGGGTCGGGTGAAGGGATCGATCACGACGGCGCCGAGCACGGAACCGTCGTGCTCGCGCACCTCGAAGACCTGGGCCTGCGGCACGTACCCCACCAGCTCGGGTCGTTCGTGGAAGGTGACGCCGTACAACGCGGTGGCCGCGGCGAGCACGCCCCGGTGCAGCACCCGGTCGAACTCGAGATACGGGCTCAGCAGTGCCTCGTCGAGGGAGAACCGCGCCTGGCGCTCGCGGTCGGCCACGTAGAGCCAGTCCCAGGCTTCGAACGTCGCACCGGGCTCGAGGTCGGCGAACCGGGCACGCAGCTCGACCTCCTCCTCACGGGCGCGGGCCACGGCACCGGTGGCGAGCTGCGCCAGCATGGTGGACACCGCCTCCGTGGTGCCCGCGCATCCGATCTCAGCCACGTAGGCCGCGTGGTGCGGGTAGCCCAGCAGCAGGGCGCGTTCTTCACGCAGGCGCGCCAGGCGCAGCAGCAGCTCGCGAGTGTCGTGCTGGCCCCCGAGGCCGCGCGCGACCGACGCACGGTGCACGCGCTCGCGTAGTGGGCGGTGCTCGAGCGAGCTCAGGATGGGCTGTCGGGTGGTGTTGGTGATGTCGATGAGCCAGCCGTCGAGGCCCGCCGCTGCGGCCGATTCGCGCAGCCGCGCGCGCTCGCCGTCACCTCGTCCCGCGAGCTCGGCCTCATCGGTGACGTGGACGCCAGCCGCGTTGCGGCCGGCGACGAGCCGCTGCTCGAACGAGGACTGGGCGCTCGCGATCTCGCTGTTGAGCGCGCGGAGTCGCGACTGGGTGTCGCTGTCGAGCGCGATGCCGCCTCGCTCGAAGTCGAGCAGACGTCGCTCGAGCAAGAAGGCTGCCTCGTCGTCCAGTGTCACCTCGCCGGCGTCACGACGCGCGCCGAGTGCACGGAGTCGTGCGTAGAGCGCGGAGTCGAGCAGGATCGCATCCTCGTGGGCCGCCAGGCGCGGTGCGAACTCTTCTTCGATCGCGTCCCGCTCGGGATTCGTGTCGGCGGCCTTGGCCACCCAGAACGCGCTGAGGGTGCGTTGCAACGTCGCCCCGGACCGCTCCCACGCCTCGAGCGTGTTGGCCACCGTGGGCTCCTCGGTGGATTCACTGATCGCTCGGAGCTCGGCGAGCTGCTCGGCCAGGCCGACCTCCAGCGCCTCACGCACGTGGGCGTCGGTGATGCGCTGGTAGTCGGGCAGTGCGAACGGGAGGGACGACGGAGTCAGGAGCGGATTGATCACACGCTCAGTCAACACGAAAGTGCAACCACCGATCGAGCGGCCACGACGCCCCGGACGACAGCGTCAGGCAGGAAACTTCACGCCAGTGTTGGAGTGACACCGGTAGCCGAACGGGTTCTTCGCGAGGTACTGCTGGTGGTGGTCCTCGGCGTAGTAGTAGGTCGGCACCGTGCGGATCTCGGTGGTCACCGACCCCAGCCGACGCCGTTCGAGCTCGGCGTTGTAAGTCGCCGACAACTCGCGGGCAACCTGCTCCTGCTCGGGCGTGGTGAAGTAGATCGCTGAGCGGTACTGCGTGCCCACGTCGTTGCCTTGCCGCATGCCCTGGGTCGGGTCGTGCACCTCGAAGAACGTCTTGACGAGGTCGGCGAACGAGACCAAGGACGGGTCGTAGACCACCCGGACGGCCTCGGTGTGGTTGGTGCGTCCCGAGCAGACCTCCTCGTAGGAGGGGTTGGGCGTGGTGCCGCCGGCGTAGCCCACGGAGGTCGACCACACGCCGGGCATCTTCCAGAAGATCTCCTCGGCACCCCAGAAGCAGCCGAGCCCGAAGACCGCGACCTCGTAGCCCTCGGGGGCGGAGTCGGTGACGATCGGCGCATCCAGCGTCTTGTGACGCTCCGAGAGGTGGAACGGGCGCTCGCTGCGACCGGGCAGTGCCTGCTCGGGAGCGATCAGCTCGGACTTGCGGGTGAAGAACACGGGAGCCTCCTCGATGCCGCCCGGGATGGGCGGTCTGTTCGGTTCAACCCCGACGCTAGCGAGTTCGTTCCAGCCCGGCCCGCACACGGTCCTTACAGACCGATGACGGCCGCTACTCTCGCCAGGTGAGTGAGCAGGAGCATCGGGGCAAAGCCGGGTTCGAGACCCGGGCCATCCACGCGGGCTACGAGCCTGATCCGACGACCGGGGCGGTGATCCCCCCGATCTACGCCACGTCCACGTACAAGCAGGACGGCGTGGGCGGTCTGCGGGGCGGCTATGAGTACAGCCGCTCGGCCAACCCCACCCGCACCGCGCTCGAAGGGGCGCTCGCGGCGCTCGAGGAGGGCGAGCGCGGTTTCGCGTTCGCCTCCGGCCTGGCGGCCGAAGACACGCTGGTGCGCTCGATCTGTCGGCCCGGCGACCACGTGGTGCTCCCCAACGACGCGTACGGCGGAACCTTCCGGCTGTTCGACAAGGTCGAGCGGGCCTGGGGGGTCGAGCACACGAGTGCGCCGGTCAGCGACGTCGACGCTGTGCGTGCCGCCATCCGACCGGGCCAGACCAAGCTCGTCTGGCTCGAGACGCCGACCAACCCGCTGCTCAACGTCGGCGACATCGAGGCGCTGGCGGCCGTGGCCCACGACGCCGGAGCGCGGCTGGTGGTAGACAACACCTTCGCGTCGCCCTACTTGCAGCAGCCGTTGACGCTCGGTGCCGACGTGGTGGTGCACTCGACCACCAAGTACGTCGGCGGGCACTCCGACGTCGTGGGGGGAGCACTCGTCGTCCGTGATCATGAGCTGGCCGAGCTCGTCGGCTTCCACCAGAACGCGATCGGCGCGGTCGCAGGTCCCTTCGACTGCTTCCTCACCCACCGGGGGCTCAAGACCCTGGCGGTGCGCATGGACCGGCACTGCGACAACGCCGAACGCATCGTCGAGTTCCTCACGGGGCACGCCCAGGTGAGCCAGGTGATCTACCCCGGCCTCGCCGAGCACCCCGGACACCACGTCGCTGGCCGACAGATGTCGCGGTTCGGCGGGATGATCTCGTTCCGTGTCACCGGGGGTGAGCCGCACGCGCTCGCTGTCTGCGAGCGAACCCATGTGTTCACGCTGGGGGAGTCGCTCGGGGGCGTCGAGTCCCTGATCGAGCACCCCGGTCGGATGACCCACGCCAGTGTTGCCGGAACCGACCTCGAGGTGCCTGCCGACTTGGTGCGGCTCAGCGTCGGCATCGAGTCGGTCGACGATCTGCTCGCCGACCTCGACCGAGCTCTCGGCTCCGTAGGCTGACTCTGTGATGTCGGACGACGGGACCGAGCTCGAGGCTGACCGCGAGCCCGAGCGTCGCCGCAGGTTGCGCGAGCGGGAAGAGCGGGTGCGCGCGCGACTGGCCGCGCAATGGGCGCAGGTACGTGAGGAGCGCAAGGCAGGCCCGGCGCCGGTCCAGATGGGCCCGTCCAACTTCAGTCGAGCGCAAGTGCCGTGGGGTCTCGACCTCGCGGCGGCGTGGGCCTGGCGGTTGCTGATCATTGCGGGCGCGACGTACTTGCTCTTCCGCCTCGTCGGCTACTTCGGTGTGGTCACCCTGCCGCTGGCGATCGCTCTGCTCGTTGCCGCGCTGGTGAGCCCTGCGGTGAGCCTGCTCCAACGCACCGGCCTGCCCCGAGGCGTCGCCTCCATCCTGGTGGTGATCGGTTTCCTGGGAGCAGTGGGACTGCTTCTCACCTTTGCCGGTCAACAGGTGGCGAGCGGTGCCAACGACCTCGCTGACTCGACCGTGCGCGGGCTCGGCGAGATCAAGACGTGGCTCAAGGACGGCCCGCTCAACGCCAGCGACTCGCAGGTCGACGGCTACATCCAAGACATCCAGGACGCCATCAGCGAGCGAACTGCCGACAGCGACTGGTTCGCCCAAGCCACCGAGATCGGCAACACTCTGGGTCACGTGTTTGCGGGCTTCTTCATCATCGTGTTCGCGACGTTCTTCTTCCTCGCCGACGGGGACCGCATCTGGGCCTGGATCGTCCGAATCGCGCCCCGTGCCGCCCGTGAGCGGGTCGACAGCTCGGGTCGGGTCGCCTGGATTTCACTCACCCAGTTCGTGCGGGCCACGGTGATCGTCGCGGCCGTCGACGCAATCGGGATCATGGTGGGCGCCGCCATTCTCCAAGTTCCGTTCGTGCTGGCGATCGGGGTGTTGGTCTTCCTGGGTGGTTTCGTGCCCCTCATCGGAGCGACCGTGGCCGGAGTGGTCGCCATCTTGGTGGCGCTGGTCGACCAGGGTCCGCTCACGGCGCTGATCATGCTCGGGGTGGTGATCGGCGTGCAGCAGCTCGAAGGTCACGTGCTGCAGCCGTTCCTCATGGGTCGCTGGGTCTCGGTGCACCCGCTCGCGGTGATCGTTGCCATTGCGGGCGGCGTCACCGTTGGGGGCGTGGCGGGGGCACTCGTCGCCGTCCCACTGGCAGCCACCGCCAACGCCGTTGCGCAGCACCTGGCGTCGTTCACCGACGTCGGCGACGATCCGGTCGACGAGCTCGCCGAGGACTACGTCGAGGCCGGTGAAGAACCGCCGGACACCGATGAGCTGGAGGCCGAAATGGTCGCCAACGCCGAGGCTGACGACCATGCCTGAAGTCGGCCTCGCCGACGTCGAGCTGGCGCGGAAGATGCTGCGGGGCGTCGCCATCACCACGCCGATGGAGGAGTCACGCTGGCTCTCGTCGGTGGTCGGGGGCCCGGTCCACCTCAAGTGCGAGAACCTCCAACGCACAGGCTCGTTCAAGGCGCGTGGGGCCTACGTCCGCATCGCCCGTCTCGCCGATGCCGAACGAGCACGTGGCGTAGTCGCGGCGTCGGCTGGCAACCACGCCCAGGGGGTAGCACTGGCGGCGCAACTGCTCGGCATCGATGCCACGGTCTTCATGCCCGAGGGAGCGCCGATCCCCAAGGAGAAGGCCACTCGGGCCTACGGCGCCGACGTGGTCTTCCATGGGCGCTACCTCGAGGACGCCTTGCAAGCCGCCCACGCCTTCGCAGCCGAGACCGGCGCGGTGCTGATCCATCCCTTCGACCACGTCGACGTCGTCGCCGGCCAGGGCACCGTGGGTCTGGAGATTCTCGAGCAGGTGCCGGACGCCGCCACGGTGGTCGTGCCCACGGGAGGCGGCGGCCTCCTCGCGGGTATCGCGATCGCGGTCAAGGCGCTGCGCCCCGACGTCCGCGTGGTCGGCGTGCAGGCCAAGGGTGCGGCGGCCTACCCCTGCTCGCTCGAGCGAGGCGCCCCAGTGCCGCTGACATCGATGAAGACGATGGCTGACGGCATCGCGGTCGGCCTGCCCGGCGAGATCACGTTCGCCGCGGTACGCGACCACGTCGACGAGGTGGTCACCGTCTCGGAGGAGTCCATGTCCCGGGCGCTGCTCGCGCTGGTCGAGCGAGCCAAGCTGATCGTCGAGCCCGCCGGAGCAGCCGCGGTGGCCGCGTTGCTCGATCAGCCCGAGGCCTTCAAGGCCCCGGTGGTCGCCGTGCTGTCGGGCGGGAACATCGACCCGATTCTGTTGGGCAAGGTGATTCAGCACGGCATGGCCGCGGCCGGTCGCTACCTCAACCTGCACGTCACCATTCCAGACATCCCGGGCGGACTCGCCCAGTTCTTGGGCGACGTGGGTGAAACCGGCGCCAACGTGCTCGAAGTGAGTCACGAACGGATCTCGCCTTCGCTCGACCTGGCCGAGGTCGACGTGCACGTGCAGCTCGAGACGCGCGGCGACGAGCACGCGGTGCTGGTCCGCGAGCGGCTCTTCGAGCGGGGCTACCGAATCCGGTAGCGGTGGTCGAGCAGCGAGCGCTAGCGAGCGTCGTCGAGACCCGGTGAGCCGAACGGGCGTGGTCGTGCGGGTTGGAGG
>JBAUWM010000006.1:0-2153 GCA_049583775.1 Nocardioides sp. | reverse complement strand
ACACACGTGCGCGTCGGGTCCGCGGTCCTCGGATCGAGGCCTCCGGTCCAGTAGGGTCGAATCGACGGTGAGCACGCTCCCGACCGGGGGCTGCCAGAGCAGCGGAGGCAAGTTGTCATGAGCGGTGCGATGCGCAGGATCGGTGAATACCTCGGTCTGCTCGAGGACACCGGCCGCTACGACGGGTACGACCTCGACGGCGACTACGAGACCGCCCAGACGGCACCGGTTCAGGCCAGTCGCGGTACGCGCCGGGCAGACGGGCGTCCGGCGCCGGTCGCTGACCTGGCCGAGCGACGCCGTCCGCAAGCCGTTCCGCAGCCCACGCACACCGTGGCCGAGCTCTCCAAGATCACGACCTTGCACCCGCGCAACTACAACGAGGCTCGGGTCGTGGGCGAGAACTACCGCGAGGGCACGCCGGTCATCATGAACCTCACCGAGATGGACGACGCCGACGCGAAGCGTCTCGTCGACTTCGCCGCCGGACTCATCTTTGCCACGCGTGGCACTCTTGACCGGGTCACCAACAAGGTGTTCCTGCTCTCGCCACCCAACGTCTCGGTCGCCGCTGAAGACAAGCAGCTCATCGCCGAGGGTGGTTTCTTCAATCAGTCCTGAGGTCAACCGTTGAACGTAGTCGGACTCGTCATCCACGTGATCCTGACGATCTTCATCGCTTTCATGTGGGTGCGCTTCATCGTCGACTGGGTGCAGGTCTTTGCGCGCGCTTGGAGCCCCCGCGGGGTGCTCTTGGTGGGGCTCGAAGGGGTGTACACGGCGACTGATCCGCCGTTGAAGGCGTTCCGGCGGGTGATCCCGCCATTGCGCCTGGGAAACTTCGCCCTCGACCTCAGCTTCCTGATCGTGTTCATCGGCGCCTACGTGCTGTTGCGGCTCAACGACGTCTATCTGCTTGACTAGACAGGCGCGCCTAGCGGTCTCGCCGTCGACGGCTCGTCACACTGACGACGCCTGGTCACATCTGCACCATGAAGGCGCTAAAGTGCTGGGGCAGATCCACTGTCTCGAACAACCAATGAATTGAGTGAAGTCATGCCGTTGACGCCTGAGGACGTGAGTAACAAGAGGTTCACTCCCGTCCGGCTCCGTGAGGGCTATGACATGGGCGAGGTCGACCAGTTCCTCGATGAGGTCGAGTCGGAGCTGGCGCGACTGACCAAGGAGAACGAGGACCTTCGCTCGAAGTTGACCGCGGCACAGTCCGGCTCGTCGGTGTCGACGACGGCCGAGAGCCCGGCGCCTCTCTACGCACCGACGCCCACTCCCGAGCCCGAACCGGAGCCCGTCGTGGCTGCGGCCCCGGCTCCCGTGGAAGCACCCGCCACCGGCCAGATCGAGACGATCCGGGTCGAGACTGTTCCGCAAGCGTCCAACGCCGCTGCTCGCCTGCTGGAGATCGCGACGCGCAACGCCGACGAGCTCGTCGAAGAGGCCAAGAACGACGCCGACAAGATCATCGGCGAGGCTCGCACCAAGGCCGAGCGGCTCGAGAGCGAGGCCAAGACGAAGTCCGACCGGGTCGAGTCTGATGCCCGCACTCGGGCTTCCATGCTCGATTCCGAGACGGCCGAGCGCCGCACCCAGCTGTTCGGTGACCTCGAGAAGGAGCGCGACAAGCTCAACGTCGAGGTCGAGAACCTTCGCTCCTTCGAGCGTGAGTACCGGTCCCGGCTGCGCAGCTACTTCAACCAGCAGCTGGAAGCGCTTGGCGCTTCGGGCGAACCGCAGATGCCGCAGAGCGACGCTGCTCCCAAGCGGTTGCGCTCCATCCTCGGTGAGGACGAAAGCTGACCGTAGGTCATTGAGTAGCGATCCCCGGTTCGCCGGGGATCGCTGCACTTCTCGGCCAAAATATCGGCCGGTAAGCGGTGCGATCAGCAGTGCGGTGATGGTGGTGGGGCTGGCGGGGCTTCGGATTGCCGTGAGAGGCGACGGTGCGCCTCGTTGAGCAGGCGGCAGGCAGCGGATAGCCTTCGTGCCGCCCGTGGCACATCGAGAGGCCGTGGCCAGTGGAAGGCGCACGAGATGGTTCGCAGTACGCGCAAGTTGGCCCAGGCCGCGCGCAAGGCCCTGAGCCGGTCGCCCGCGCCAGCGAAGAAGGCCGCGCCCGCGAAGAAGGCCGCACCCGC
>JBAUWM010000005.1:0-17038 GCA_049583775.1 Nocardioides sp. | reverse complement strand
GCCAGCGACTGGCCCACCGGGGGATCAGGATGTCGTGCGCCTTCGCCTAGTCATTTGTGACTACACCACAGCACTTTTCTCAGTCTTCGGCGGGCTGAATGCTCGACAGCAGACCGATCCGCATCGCCGTTACCAGTGCCTGGGCACGGTTGGCAGCCCCCAACTTCTGGTAGATGCGGGCGATGTGCGACTTGGCCGTCGACTCGCTGAGGTAGAGCTTGGCGCCGATCTGCTGGGCGCCGAGCCCCTCCGCCAGCAGCATCAGCACGTCGTGATCGCGATCGGTCAAGGCTGTCGACTCGCCCGAAACGCGGCGCACCATTGCCGTAGCCAGGCCGGCGCAGATGAAGGCGCGGGGCGAAACCTTCGCGTGCCTGGCGGCCCTGACGACCTCGGACGACGGTGCGTCCTTACCTACAAATCCCGACGCGCCGGCCTGCATTGCGGCGAAGATCTGGTCGTCACCCGAGTGCATGGTCAAGATGATCAGTCCGACCTGGTTGTTCTGCTTCCGGATCGTGCGCACGATGTCGAGACCGGTGCCGTCCTGCAACTGGAGGTCGGCGACCACCACGTCGGGTTGAAGGGACTCGAACTGAGCGAGCGCCTCCTTGACCGAGCCCGCGGTGCCGGCTACCTCCATGTCGTCCTCGAGGTCGAGCACGGCGCCCAGCCCGCTGCGGATCAGCTCGTGGTCGTCGACGAGGAGGATGCGAATGGCGGTGTCAGTCATGAGGTCACACTCTCTGGTTCGGCAGTGGCGGTGCTGGGCTGTTGGGTATCAGAAATGACGACGTGCACGAGTGTGCCGCCGGTGGGTCGGTCCTCGATCGTGAGCGTTCCTCCCACCAGCCTGGCACGTTCACGCATGATCTTGAGGCCGTGCGAGTCGCTCCGAGCCGACTGCAGACCTCGCCCATCGTCCGCAATCGAGATTGTGGCGCCCGGTGCGTGCACTCGACAAGCGACCTCGATCGTCGTGCACTGAGCGTGCTTGATGGCATTGTTCATCGCCTCCTGGGCGATGCGAAACAGCTCGGCCTCGACCTCGGGGCGCAAGCGGGTCGAGTGCTCGTCGAGGGTGACCGTGATCGGGATTCGTGACGACTCGCTCAAGTGTCGGGCTACGGTGCTGATGGCATCACCCAGGCTCTGGGCCTCGCCGATGCTTGTGCGCAGGGTGAGCACCGACTGGCGCACCTCGGCCACCACCTTGGTGATCCGCTCGCGCAGCATGGTCAGCTGAGCCTTCTGTTTCTCATCGGCAGGCTTGGCGGCCAGGGCATCGACCAGGTAGCCGAGCGAGGCGATGTCCTGCGCAACCCCATCGTGCATCTCTCGGGCAAGCCGGGTGCGCACGTCGGCTGAGGCGGCGTCTCGGAAGTCGGCGAACAGCAGTGCCGTGTCGAGCTGAACGGCCTTCGGTCGCAGGGCGTCGATCAGGTCGATGATCGCGCGCTCGATGCTGGGCAGATCGAGGTCGGCGCCGTCCGACAGTCTTCCGCCCACCACGGCTGAGGTGCCCAGAGGTAGCGCGAAGGCGGTGTCGTAGACCAGGGGCTCGGACCGGGTCCACGACTCAAGTGCGATCTCTTCGGCCGGGTCGAAGTCGACGTCTGGGCCGGTTGACCGAGCGACGAGCGGCACCAGAACGTCACCACGCGGCGCATAGATTGCGAGGCCCGACGTCGGGACGGCGTCCCCGACGTCGCTGAGCACGGTGCCGGCGAGGGTGGCTACGTCGAGGCCGGAGCGCAGGTCGTTGGAGATGGTGAGCAACTGGCGGATCAGGCGTTGGGCGTCGAGGTAGGGGGTGAGCTCGTCGGGAACGGAGCGCACCGTGGCATGCAGGAAGCTGCCGATCATGGCCAGCCCGACACCGGCCATGCACCAGGTGAAGATCGACAGCACCTCGTCGGGGGTGAGGTCACCACCACGAGTGATGAGTGCGGCCGCGACGACGAAGGCGAGCTGGCCGCTGAGGGCGACGAGGCTGCTACGCAGTCCGTGCAGCGTGGCTGCGATGAACGGGGGCAGAGCCAGAGCCAGGAGCACGACCGGTGCGGAGGTGACGCTGATGCCGCACAAAGCACCGACCAAGCAGGCTTCCACAGTCGGCACGATGCCGTCCAGGCGCGGTTGCAGCTCGGCCAGGATCGCCGCGAGCCACACCGCTCCCAGAGCGGCGACGGCAAGCACGGACTCCTGGTCGCGGTACCAGAGCACTGGAGCGCTGAGGGCGAGGAGCGCGAAGAGTCGTGAGCCGACCGTGATGCGGAACAGCTGCCGGTTCGGCATGCTCAGAAGTTGTCCATGATGTTGAGGGCCGCCGGCCCCATCACCACGACGAACAGGCACGGGAGGATGCAGAAGATCAGGGGCACGGTGATCTTCACCGGCACCTGCTGGGCCTTGGTCTCAGCGCGCTGACGTCGCTTGACCCGCATTTCTGCGGACTGAACACGAAGCACCTGACCGACCGGGATGCCGAAGGCGTCGGCCTGCACCATCGCACTGACGAACGAGCGAAGGTCCTCCACGTTGCTGCGCTCGGCCATGCTGCGCAGAGCCGCGGAGCGGCTCGAGCCGATCTGCATCTCGCGCAACATCCGGGCGAACTCCTCGCCGAGAGGGCCTTCGGTGTTGCGGGCCACCTGCTGGCAGGCGGCGTCGAAGCCGAGCCCGGCCTCCACGCTGATGGTCAGCAGGTCGATGGCGTCGGGCAACTCTCGCTGGAGACGTTCCGACCGGTTGTAGGCCGCCTGGTAGAGGTACAGGTCTGGAATGAAGAAGCCGAGCACGAGTCCACCCAAGGTCATGATCAGGAGCACGCCGAGGCTGGTGTCGAGCACCAGCCCGAACGCTAGTCCCACCACGAGAAACGCGAAGGCGCCCATCACCTTGACCGACACGACTCGATCGGCCGACCAGTCGCGAGGGTTGCCCGCGTAGTCGAGCTTGCGGCGGATCCGGTCCGCAGAGTCGGCCCCACTGAGCCGTCGACCCAGGCCGAGCGCTCGCTGCTGCAGGGGGGCTAGCACCCGATCGGCGAACGGACGGTCCGCCTCGGCGCGGAGCTCTTCGGGCGCGGAAGACATCGCCTCGATGAAGGCGAGCGAACGACCGACCCCCGCCTCGCGTTGCCCTCCAAGTGCGACAACCACGAGTGCGACAGCGAAGAGGAAGAGGATGAATCCCAGCACGAGGATCAGCACCATGTCACACCTCGACCTTGACGAGTTTGCTCATCCAGAAGACACCGACGCCCAGCCAGAGCACCCCGCCGACGAGCATGACCACGCCGCGGACATCGGTGAAGAGGGGCTCGATGTAGTCGCGCTGTGAGAAGAAGAGATACAGGAAGAAGGCTGGGGGGAGGCCGCCCAGGACCGCAGCTGAGAGCTTGCCTTCAGCGGACAGCGCCCCGACCTGACGCCGGATGTACTCGCGTTCCCGCATCGTGGCTGCCACGGTGTTCAGCAGCTCTGCCAGGTTGCCGCCCACCTGCCGCTGGATGCGGATAGCCATGATCACCCAGCGGAAGTCACGACTGTCGAAGCGGTCGGCGACACCCTCGAGCGCGTCTTCCAGGGACACGCCGATGCGGGTCTCCACGAGTACGCGCTGAAATTCGGTCTTCACCGGCTCGCCACCCTCGCGGACGATGGTGTCCACCGACTGCATGAGGGAAAGGCCTGCCGACAGCGAGCCAGACATCAGCTGGAGGGTCTCAGGCAGCAGGGTCTCGAACTTCTTGCGTCGTTGGTTGCGGCGGATACCGAGGTAGAGCCACGGGCCGAAGCCTCCGAGGGCCATGAAAAGGAGGCCCACCACGAGGTTGCCGCCGCCGAGCAGCAGACCCACAAGCGTGGTGACGATGAAGATTGCGGCGTGCAGGAGTAGCCACTCCGACGACTTCAGGTCGCTACCAGCTGCCTCAAGTCGAGCCGAGATCTTGGCGTCGAGGGACTGGTTACGCTGCAGCACGCCCTGCATGGCTTGGGTGGCCTGGGCGAGCGCAGCCTCGGTCTCGGGCTTCTCGTCGGGCTTTCCGCTGCTGAACATGCCAGCGGTGTATTGCGTGACCCGCTGTTCGGGAGTCAGGGGTTGAGCGCGGCCGGGAATGAGCAGGAACAGGGCCACCAATAGACCAGCAGCGAAGACGCCGACCCCGGCGTAGATGAACCAGTCGGGGGAGTCGGCCGAGGGGGCAGGCGCCGAGGGGACAGCGGTCAGGTCGGGCACGGTGGGCTCGGGGGAGCCGACCACCGCGTTGACCGTCGAGGCCGCGAGCACGTCTCCGCCGGACGACGGAAGAGTGACGGCTACCGATAGCTGTTCGGAGGCCACGTCTGCAGGGACGTCGATCGTGACCGCGATCTGCCGCGCGAGCAGGTCTGCTTCAGCAGCAAAAATTCGAGTCAGGTCGCTGCTTCCGGCGCGGAGCACGGCTCCGTTGGTGCCGGCGATCGCTTTCAGGGCCTCGGCCGCCTTGGCGGTCTGCTCGAGGGCGACCACGTCGACCAGGACGCCGGAGTTGTCGACGGCAGTGACGACTGATGAGAGGGGAGTGCGACCGGTGTCGGCGCCATCGGAGATCACCAGCACCCGGCCCTGGCCTCCGGCTGCGGCGAGCTTCACTGCCTCGATCACGCCGTCGTAGAGCAGGGTTTGTGGGCTCAACTGAAGCTCGTTCACGACGTTGCGGTCAGAGCCGCGGTTCGTGGTGGGGGAGAGCGCCGTGTCGACGGTGGAGTCAAAGGTGACGATGCCGATCGCGACGTCTGCCGGGGCGGCGTCGATGAAGGCGAGCGCGGCCTCCTTGGCCGCCGCGAAGCGGGCCCCGCTCATCGACTTGCTGGTGTCGATCGCGAGGATCGTGGTGCGCTGCACGATGCTGTCTCCGTCGGCTACCCGGGCAGCGGTTGCGTCGTAGGGGGCGCCGTCGATGGTGGCAGTGACCCCGGAGAGGTCGACCGTCACGTCGGCCGGCACGTCGACCGAGACCACGAGCCCGGCGTCCTCGCGGTCGACGTGGGAGACCCGGCCGTCTATGGCGGAGGCGCCGGTCGCCGAGGCCAGCACGAAGGCCGCGGCAGCTGCCGCGGTCGCGAGAACCCGAGCGCGCCGCACGGTCACATCCGGTCCGTGTGGAAGAGCAGCGGGTCAACGGTGACGTTGGCGTACGACATCTTCTCGAGGAACTTCGGACGCAACCCGGTCGAGCGCAAGCGACCCAGCGCACGACCCTCGGAGTCGAAGCCAGCCTAGCCGTCCCACACGAAGATGTCCTGAAGGGTGATCACGTCACCCTCCATCCGCTCTACCTCGGTGATGTGGGTGACCCGGCGGGTTCCGTCCTTCATGCGGGTCTGGTGAACGATCATGTCGACGGCGGACGCCACCTGCTCGCGGATGGCTCGGATCGGCAGGTCCATGCCCGCCATCAGCACCATGGTCTCCATGCGCGAGAGCGTGTCGCGTGGGCCGTTGGAGTGCAGCGTGCAGATCGACCCGTCATGACCGGTGTTCATCGCCTGCAGCATGTCGAGTGCCGAGGCGTCACGAACCTCGCCCACGATGATCCGGTCGGGGCGCATACGCAGGCTGTTCTTCACCAGGTCGCGGATCGTGACCGCACCCTTGCCCTCGATGTTCGGCGGGCGCGACTCCAGCCGCACCACGTGCGCCTGCTTGAGCTGCAACTCGGCGGCGTCCTCGATGGTGACGATGCGCTCGTCGTTCGGGATGAACGACGACAACACGTTGAGCGTCGTGGTCTTGCCAGCGCCGGTGCTGCCCGAGACGAAGATGTTCAGCCGTCCGCGCACCGCAGCGTCGAGGAAGTCAGCGGTCTGCGGGGTCAGCGAACCAAAGGTGATCAGGTCGTTCACGGTGTAGGGGTCGGCCGCGAACTTTCTGATGGTGAGCGCCGAGCCGTCGACGGCGAGCGGCGGGACGACAGCGTTCACGCGGCTGCCGTCAGGCAACCGCGCGTCGACCATCGGGCTCGACTCGTCGACGCGTCGACCGATACGAGACACGATCTTGTCGATGATGCGTCGTAGGTGCGCTTCATCGGTGAACGTCGAGTCGGCCTGCATCAGCCGCCCCGACTTCTCCAGCCAGACGGAGTCGTGGCCGTTGACCATGACCTCGGAGACGTCGGGGTCGCGCAGGTAGGGCTCGATCGGGCCATAGCCCAAGATGTCGTCGCTGATCTCTTGGGTGACCTTGGCCCGGTCGCTGGTGCTGAGCGGGCGGTCTTGTGCGCCGAGCACGTCTGCGAGCACGACCCGCACGCGCTGGTCGAGCTCGTTCTGGTCCATGTTGGCGTCGTAGAGATGCGGACCGAGCTGCTTCAACAGCTCGACGTGCACTGAGCTCTTGAGCTCGTCGAGTCGACCGTGCTGGGCGGTGCGGCGTGCTGGCGCCTCGGTTGTAGCCCGAGGAGCCGATGCTCGAGGTGCCACGGACGCCGTGGTGCGAGGTGCGGCCGCCTCGGTGGGGTCACCGGCCGGGGCATCAAGCCCAAGCGGATCGGTCTCGGAAACGGCCAGGTCGATCGCGGTGCCGTCGGCCGGCGACTCGGCGTTTTCCTGCGCTGCGCGCCGCGCGGCGTCCAAACGATCGGACAAGCTGCTCATGGTCAGACCCCCTTCCGGCGACTGAACAGGCGCCGCGGCTTCTCGGCCGCCTCATGTGTCTCGTCGTTGGTCTTGATCGGTGCGGGCGCTGGCACCGGGATGCCAGCCAGCGTGGCTGCCAGCCGCACGATCGCGGTGCTCGAGGGATGGTCGGGCTTGTCGACGACGATCGGGGTGCCGGCGTTCGTGGCCGCCGCGATGTCGATGGACGTGGTGACCTGGGTGGCCACCGTCATGCCGAGGATCGCCTCTACCTTGTCGCTGCTGATGCCGACGGCGTCGTCGGCTCTGTTGAGCAGGAGATGGCGGTGTCCCTGGGCGATGTTGAGCATGTCGAGCGTCTCGAGTGCGACCTTGACGTTCTTCAGGGTCGGCACGTCGAGCGTGGCGACGAGCACGCACTCGTCGGTCTCGTCGAGCGCGGTGAGCACCTGGTCGTCAAAGGATGGCGAGGTGTCGACGACGACGAAGTCGTAGCCCTCCTTGAGGGTGCGCAGCACGCGGGAGACCAGCACCGGGGTGATCCGCTCCCGGACGTCGGGGTGCGGGGGAGCCGCGAGCACCATGAGCGAGTCGTGGTGGCGGGTGAGCAGGCCTTCGAGCATCGTGAGGTCGAGCGAGTCCTCCGCGCCCACCGCTTGTTCGATCGAGTGCGTCGGGAACAACTGCATGGTGATGGCGACGTCGCCGAAGGCGAGATCCAGGTCAACCAAGCACACCTTGCGTGCGCCACCTCGGGTGAGCGCGATGGCCAGGTTCACCGCCATCGTGGTCTTGCCCACCCCGCCCTTGGGTGAGAACACCGTGATGACCCGACCCATGGTGCGTGCCCCCGACGGGCCACGTAGGGCCACGAAGAGCTGGTGCGCCTGACGCACAGCGTCGGCGATCGACTCCGGATCGTCAGCCTGGACGACGTCGCGCGCTCCCGCCTTCATGGCCCGGGTGAGCAATTGTGTGGTCAGCGTCGAGGTGGCGATCACGACGCTCACCGTGGGCCGCGAGATCCGGAGGTCCTCGCAGATGCCCAGGGCTAGATCGACGTCCAGACCCGGACCCAGGACGACGACGTACTCGTCGGGGTGAGTGTCGAGCCACGCCAACATGCGGTCGGCGACGGCGACGCCGTGAGCACCCGGTGGCATCGCCTTGAGCAGCGAGGACACCGTGGTGCTGTCAGGTTCGACCAGTACAGGCATCGGTCCTACTCGCCGAAGAGGGTCTCGGGCGTGATGGCGTCGCCGATCTTGAGCTCGGTGTCGGCCTCGAGCAGCACCAGGCTGATCTTGCCGAACGTTTGGGCCAGCTCGAGGCGAGCGGCGTCGCGCGGCTTGAGAGCGAGCACGTACTGGCTCAACGGAGCCGAGTCGGGGTTGACCGTGCCATCGGTGTTGGTCGGCGTGATCGTGGTCAGACCGGTAGCCAGGATCGTCACCTGGTCGAGCAGCAGGCGAGTCTCGGCGGCGGTGGAGGGCGGGAAAGTGCCGGTGATCAGCATGCCCACCCGCGTGCCCGGCTTGGTGAAGCCGCTGATGCGCGAGGAGTCATCGAGCACGATGGCCTTGCCGACCATGCCCTTGGGCAGCGGCAGAGTGGCCGCACTCTCGATGTCTTCAACCGTGCCGAACTTCTGGGCGATCAGCTGCTCGCCCGGGTAGATCGTCGTGAGCGCCACGGTCTCGAGGAACGCCGTGCCGTCGTTCGTGGAACCAGGCACCTGCTGGTCTGCGGGCACCTCTTGCGAGAGCAGCTTGCCGGCATTGAAGGCGTCGGACGCCGACTCGCCGGGGTTGATCTGCTGCGTCGCCACGAGCACGGGGCTAGCGGCGAACTTCTCTGCAGCACGATCTTCGGCGTCCTGGGCGTACAAGAACACCAGCACTGCACCCAAGGCAGCGACCACAACGGCCACCACCAACAGAATTCTGCGACGATCCACGCTCGTCCCTCCCTGTTGACGTCGCGACGATGCCTCCCAGCATCGTGCGACGTTCCTCCCGCAGTCCACTGTAGGGATGCGGTCGTTCTCCTGGGAGGTTATCGACAGATTCCGTGTTCAACGACGACCTTCACTGAATCGTGAGGATCGAGTGGGGTACCGGGGCTAGAGGTACAGCGCAGCGATCTCGTCGCGGCACTCACGCATCACGACGTTGCGCTTGAGCTTGAGGCTCGGGGTGAGCTGGCCACCCTCCTCAGTCCAGTCGCCAGCCAGCACCTGGAACTTGCGGATGGCCTCGGCTTTCGACACGGCGGCGTTCGCGTCGTCGACCGCGACCTGGATCTCGGCCAGGAGTTCCGGGTCGTTGCGCAGGTTGGCCACGGAACCCCGCCGGCCGCGCGTTTTGGCCCACAGCTCGAGCGCCTCGGGGTCGATGGTGACCAAGGCAGCGATGAAGGGCCTCCGGTCGCCGACCACGAGCGCCTGGCTGACGAGCGCGTGTCCGCGTAGCCGGTCTTCGAGTACGGCGGGCGCCACGTTCTTGCCGCCGGCCGTCACCAGGATCTCCTTCTTCCGCCCGGTGATCCGCACGAAGCCCTCGTCGTCGACCTCGCCGACGTCACCGGTGTGGAACCACCCCTCGTCGAGAGCCTCGGCGGTCGCTGTTGGGTTCTGCCAGTAGCCGGCGAAGACCTGGCCGCCGCGCACCAGCAGCTCGCCGTCGTCGGCCACCCGGACGGCGGTTCCAGGAAGCGGTCGCCCGACGGTGCCTACCTTCTGCGCGTCGGGAAGGTTGACCGTGAGAGCCGCAGTCGTCTCAGACAGCCCGTAGCCCTCGAGCACGGTGACCCCGATGCCGCGGTAGAAGTGTCCGAGCCGCTCGCCGAGGGGCGCGCCCCCGGAGACGGCGAAGGTGCAGCGACCACCGAGCGCCTCGCGCAGCTTGGCATAGACGAGCCGGTCGAACACGGCGTGCTTTGCGCGCACCGCGAGCGACGGCTTGCTGCGCCGTCCGGACGGCTCTTGGCCGCGGGAGTGCGCGATCGCCACGTCGGCGGCACGCTCGAACAGCCCTCCTCGCCCGTCAGCGGTGGCCCGCTGCGAGGCGGTGTTGAAGACCTTCTCGAAGACGCGGGGGACGGCGAGCACGAACGTGGGGCGGTACGACTGCAGGGTCGGCACCAGGTTCTTGATGTCCGCGCTGTGGGCCAGGCGCACTCGCGACTTCACGCAGCCCACCTGGATGATCCGGGCGAACACGTGCGCGAGTGGCAGGAATAGCAGTGTCGAGGGTTGGTCGTCGCCGTCGCCAGCGAACAGCTCCTCGAGTGCATCTACGGCGACACCGAGCTCGGTCATGAAGTTGCCATGGGTGAGCATGCAGCCCTTGGGCGCGCCGGTGGTGCCGGAGGTGTAGATCAAGGTGGCCAGGTCGTCCGGGCCGGCGGCGGTACGCCGTGCCTCTAGCGTCGCATCGTCGATGTCGGCGCCGAGCCGGGTGAGTACGTCGACGGCGTTGTCGTCCAGCGACCACACGTGGTGCAGCGCGTCGAGGCCGGCTCTGACCGAGGCGATCCGGGCCAGGTGGTCGGGGCCTTCGGCCACGACCGCGCAGGAGCCGGAGTCACGCAGGATCCACTCGATCTGCTCGGCCGAGGAGGTCTCGTAGATCGGCACGGTCGCGGCGCCGGCGAACCAGATGGCGTAGTCGAGGAGCGTCCACTCGTAGCGGGTCTTGGAGATGAGCGCGACCCGGTCGCCCACCCCGACACCTGCCGCCACGAGGCCCTTGGCCACGCCGCACACCTGCCGCCAGAACTCGTGGGCTGAGACGTCGTCCCAGGTTCCGGCCGCGGCTCCGGGCCTGGCCATGACCGCCACGTCGGGAGCCTCGGTGGCATTGCGGACGACGTCGTCGGTGAGGTTGCCGACCGACGGGATCTCGACGGTGAGCGGGGTGGAGAACTCGCGCACGTCCGGCACGCTACCGCCGACCCGTGGCACCCGGCTCATCCGGTAGCCTCCGGGCGATGCCCGAGCATGGGTGTCCGAGCACGCAGACCCGCAGACGGAGGCTCCGAGATGGCTGAGCAGACCACCTCCACGATCGTGGTCGAGGCGGCCCCGGCACCAGTCATGGGCGTCATCGCCGACTTCGCGGCCTACCCCGTGTGGGCCAAGGGTGTGAAGACTGCCGACGTCGTGGCGGTCTACAGCGGTGAGCAGGACGACCGCGCGCGCGAGGTGTTCTTCGAGCTTGATGTCGCGCCGGTCAAGGACGAGTACACGCTCGCCTACCAATGGGACGGCGACCGACAGGTCACCTGGACGCTCGTGCAAGGAAAAATGTTGCGCGCCCTCGACGGCGCCTACGTGCTGCGCGACCTCGGCGACGGACGCACCGAGGTCACCTACCGGCTGGCGCTCGACGTGGCCATCCCGATGATCGGCATGATCAAGCGCAAGGGCGAGAAGATCCTGATCGACACGGCGCTGAAGGGGCTCAAGCAGCGCGTCGAGTCGTTGGGCTGACCGCCCAGCGCCCCACACCCCACCCGGACCCCCACCGTGCGGATCGTTCTCTTCACTGGCAAGGGCGGCGTCGGCAAGTCGACCGTCGCGGCTGGCACCGCCGCGCTGTCGGCAGCCTCGGGGCACCGAACCCTGGTGCTCTCCACCGATGCTGCCCACTCACTGGGCGACGCCTTCGGGGCGGTCGTCGGCGCTGAGCCGACCGAGGTTGCACCACGCTTGTTCGTGCAACAGGTTGACGCCCAGCTGCGCTTCGAGCAGTCGTGGGCGGAGATCCAGGGCTACCTGCTCTCCGTTCTCGACGTGGCGGGCGTTGATCCGGTGGCGGCTGAAGAGCTGACCGTCATCCCCGGTGCCGAAGAAGTACTGGCTCTCCTCGAACTGCGCGAGCACGCGCTCAGCGACGAGTGGGACGTGGTGGTAGTCGACTGTGCACCGACCGCCGAGACGCTGAGACTGCTCGCGCTTCCGGAGGCCCTCGGCTGGTACATGCAGCGGGTGTTCCCCACACAGGCGCGGGTGATGAAGGCGCTGCGACCCATGCTCAGCCGGGCCGCCGGCGTCCCGATGCCTGGCGGCAACGTGTTCGACGCGATCGAACGGCTGCACGGCGAGCTCGACGAGGTGCGCGCACTGCTGTCAGGACCCGACGCGAGCGTGCGGATCGTGATGACCCCCGAAACCGTCGTGCTCGCTGAGGCGCGGCGCAGCTACACCTCGCTCTCTCTGTTCGGCTATCGCGTCGACGGCGTGGTGGCCAACCGGATCTTCCCCGCCGAGAATGCCGACGACTGGCGCGCCGGGTGGGTGCTGGCCCAGGACGCCGTGATGACCGAGGTCGGCCAGTCGTTCGCCGGCCTCCCGATCTGGCGCTCGGAATACCGAGCGGTCGAACCGGTCGGTGTCGAGGCACTGAGCCAGTTGGCACGCGACGTGTACGGAACATCTGACCCGCTCGCCGCCCCCGTGGGCGAAGGGCCCTACCGCGTCACCCGCACCACCGAGGGCGCGGTGCTCCACCTGGCGCTGCCCTTCGTGAGTCGTGCCGAAGTGGGACTCGCCCGTAACGCGGACGAACTGGTGGTCACCGTAGGCTCCTACCGCCGTCTGCTGACGCTCCCGGCGAGCCTGGCGCGACTGCGAGTTGCCGGGGCTGGCGTCGAGGACGGCGAGCTCAGAGTGCGGTTCCGCGAGCCGGAGCGCGGACAGGAGACGGGGTGACATGAGCGACACGACTGGTCCGAGCGACCCGATGAGCGGATCCGATGCCGGCGAACCCGCGGGCCCCCAGGTGGCGCCCGAGGTGGCGCCCGAGGTGGCGCCCGAGGTGGGCAGCGTGGGCGAGGAGGCTGCGAAGCTGCTCGGGGCTCTCACCGACTGGGCCCGCGACAGCGGCGGCGACCTTGGCTCGAGCCTGACCGGGCTCGCTGGTCACGCCGCGTCGTCGCTCTCCGACATCAACGACCACGTCGCCACCGGGGCCCCGGAGTGCACCTTCTGCCCGGTGTGCCGCACAGTCCACGTCGTGCGCCAGGCCAGCCCCGAGGTCAAGGCGCACCTGGCCACCGCCGCGTCGTCGCTGCTACAGGCACTCGCCGGCGCCCTGGCCACGCTGCCTCCGCCGTCGTCGACCGCGGGTCGCGGTCCTGATCTCGAGAAGATCGATCTCGACCTCGACCTCGACCTCGACGGTGACGAGGCATGAGCCAGGCATGAGTGACGTCCGAACCGGCCTGACCTGCGGGATCGACGTCGGTGGCACCAAGATCGCCGGCGCGGTGGTCGATGAGCACGGCACGGTGCTCGAGCACCAGAGGGTGGAGTCTCCGGCGTCCGACGCCGAAGCCGTCGAAGACGCGATTGCTGAGCTGGTCATCGAGCTCGGGTCGAGGCACGATCTCACGGCGGTGGGCATCGGTGCAGCCGGCTACGTCGATGCGAAACGTTCGGTGGTGATGTTCGCGCCCAACATCGCGTGGCGAGACGTTGACTTGCGCAGCGAGATCCAGGCCCGGGTCGACCTGCCGGTGGTGATCGAGAACGATGCCAACGCCGCAGCCTGGGGTGAGTTCGTCTTCGGTGCTGCAGCGGACGTCGACGACATGTTGATGGTCACGGTAGGCACTGGCGTCGGTGGCGGCATCGTGAGTGGCGGACAGCTCTTTCGCGGTGGCTTCGGCGCTGCGGCCGAGATCGGCCACCTTCGTGTCGTGCCGCAGGGCCGCCTGTGCGGCTGCGGCAACCACGGCTGCCTTGAGCAGTACGCGAGCGGGTCAGCGCTGGTCAAGCAGACCCGAGCTCGGGCGGCGGCTCCCGGGGCGACCGCGCTCCTCGCGAGCGCCGGCGGCGACGTTGATGCGATCGACGGTCCGATGATCACCGCCGCGGCCGCGGCAGGCGATCCCTTCGCGCTCGAGCAGGTCACCGAGCTGGCCACCTGGCTGGGCGAGGCCCTGGCGTCGCTGGCCGCCGTGCTCGACCCGGGCATGGTGGTGATCGGTGGGGGTGTGAGCGAGACCGGCGAGTTGTTGCTCGAGCCGGTGCGCGCCGCGTTCGCGAGCGAGCTCAGCGGCCGCGGCCATCGCCCGATGCTCGAGATCCGTACCGCGTCGCTCGGCAACCAAGCCGGTGTCATCGGCGCCGCTGACCTCGCGCGCCGGTGAGGCGTCGACCGGTGGCGCCGCGATGACTTCTCCGCTGCACATCGGCGTCGACGTCGGGGGCACGAAGGTGCTCGCCGGCGAGGTCGATGCTGCCGGACGTGTCGTGCGCACCGCCACCCGGCGCACCCCTGGACGACGGGTCAGCGTCGAGTCGGTCGAGGACGCCTTGACCCAGGCGGTGGCTGATGTGGCCGGTGGGCGCCCGGTGACCGGAGTGGGCCTCGCGGCCGCCGGATTCGTCGACGTCGCGGGCGAGCGGGTCATGTTCGCTCCGCACCTGCCCTGGGCGGGTGAGCCGGTGCGCGATCGACTAAGTGCCCGATGGGGAGTTCCCGTTGCCCTCGACAACGACGCCAACTGCGCGGCTCTCGCCGAGGCCGAGCTCGGCGCAGCACGGGCGGCGTCGTCGGCCCTGGTGATCACGATGGGTACCGGCATCGGAGGTGCGCTGCTGCTCGACGGACGACTCGTCCGCGGCGCGCAGGGCATGGCGGGAGAGTTCGGCCACATGCCGGTGGTGCCCGACGGCCGCGGCTGCGAATGCGGACACTCCGGTTGCTGGGAGCAGTACTCGTCTGGCAATGCCCTGGTGCGTTACGCGCGCAAACGAGTGGGCGTCGAGCCCACCATGTTGAGTGAGATGTGTGAAGGCGACCCGGCGCAACTCACCGGACCGATGGTGACCGCGGCTGCCGAAGATGGCGACCTCGTGGCGCGTAAGGCCTTCGCTCGGATCGGCGAGTGGCTCGGTGTCGGACTGGCCGGGCTCGTCGCTGCCTTCGACCCCGAGGTCGTCGTGGTCGGCGGGGGTGTCTCCGCGGCTGGCGACCGACTGCTCGACCCGGCACGTTCGGCCCTCTCCGGACGACTCGTTGGCGGCCGGCATCGCGATGTACCGCCGGTCGTGGTCGCGCAACTGGGCGCGTCGGCCGGGCTGGTGGGAGCGGCCCTGCTCGCTCGCTCAGCGCCCTAGCGCCCGCGGTCAGATGCGGGCGCCGTCGTCGCCTGGCTCGCGTGGCTCGCGTGACATGGTGACGACCAAGTAGATGAACCCGCCGATGAAACCGGCCACGAGCAGGTAGGCCACGAACTGCGGCAGGTCGATGCCGAGGATCAAGCACACGATCAAGATGGCGGGGGAGCCGAAGACTCCGGCCCAGGCCGCCAGTCGGTCGGACGTCGTGGCGGGAATCGGCGGCGGTGGCGGTGGCACGAAACGGTCGCTCGACCAGTCGGCGTCGGGGTAGCCGTCGTCCCAGCTGGAAGGAGCCGCCGCAGGAGCGCTCGGCGCCGCTTCGGGTTCGGCAGGCAGGTTGTCGGCCGCGAGGTCGGGCCGGTCGCCGTAGTTGTCGACGATTGCGCGCCACACGTCGTCGTGGAGCTCGTCGTCTTCCTTCGCCACTCGACCAGCGTAGGCGCTACCCCGTGACCGGGATCAGCCGGTGACCCTCGCGATGAAGGAAGCGGACTGCTCGTAGATGGTCGGCGCGTCGTTGTCGAGGGTGGCGACGTGATAGCTCTCGGGCAGCAAGATCTCGGTGATGTCGGTTGAGCTGACACCGCCGAGGATGATCGGCTGCGAGCGGCCGTCGACCACGTGGTCTTCAGGCGAGCGGAAGTAGAGCAACGGCGCGGTCACCTGGGGTAGGTCAGCAATGAGCGTGGGCCAGTTCTGCATGAACGAGTGAATCGCCTTGAGCGGCGTGCGCTCGTATCCGTGCTCGGTGACGCCCGGCTTCTTGATGTCACCGGCAATCGCCGGGAACGACGGCACCAGATGCTTGAGCACCGGCAGCAGCTTGACGTCGAGCCGACCGGTGGCGACGGCCGGATTGACCATCATCAGACCGGAGACGAGGTCGGGGTGCTCCTCGGCCAACCGCAGCACGAGAGCGCCCCCCATGGACAGTCCGCCTACGACGACCGCGTCGTGGTCGAGGCACAACTGGTCGAAGGTGCGCGCGACCTCGCCGTACCAGTCCTCCCAGCGACGGGTGTTGAGGTCCTGCCAGGTCGTGCCGTGCCCCGGGAGTCGCGGTACAGCGACCCCATAGCCGAGCGCGCCGAGGTGATCGCCCCAGGGACGCATCGACGCCGGCGAGCCGGTGAACCCGTGACTGAGCAGGACTCCGATCCGTCGACCACCGGTCAGCTCGGGCTGGGCCTCGACGGCGAGCGGCGTCGCGCTGGGCAGGATCTTCATGGCGGCGATTGTGCCGCACTCGGCCGCGCCCCCGCGGGGCACTACGCTGCGGGTGAAGCGGCTCTCCCCGGCTGCTCGTTTCGGTTGCTCGGAGAAAGGTGTGCCGGTGTTCTACTGGTTCCTCAAGTGGATCGCGATCGGTCCGCTGCTCCGGGTGGTCTTCCGCCCGCGCACCGACGGCGCCGACAACGTGCCCGAGGAGGGTCCGGCCATCTTGGCCTGCAACCACTTGTCGTACGCCGACTGGCTCTTCATGCCCTTGACCCTGCCGCGACGCGTCACGTTCGTGGCGAAGGCCGAGTACTTCACCTCACCTGGCATCAAGGGCTGGTTGCAGAAGCAGTTCTTCTCCGGCTCCGGCCAGGTGCCCATCGACCGCTCGGGCGCCGACGCGGCCGCCGGCGCGTTGCTGTCGGCGAAGAAGGTGCTCGGTGAGGGCGGTCTCTTCGGTATCTATCCCGAGGGCACGCGGTCTCACGACGGCCGGCTCTACCGCGGCAAGACCGGCGTGGCCCGGCTCGCGCTCGAGTCCGGGGTGCCGGTCATCCCGTGCGCCGTGGTCGGCACCGACGTGGTGGCGCCGCCGGGCAAGACGTTCGGCTCGATCACCCGTCCGATGGTGCGGTTCGGCAAGCCGTTGGATTTCTCGCGCTACGAGGGCATGGAGAACGACCGCTACATCCTGCGCTCGATCACCGACGAGATCATGTACGAGATCATGCGACTCTCCGGCCAGGAGTACGTCGACATGTACGCGACCCAGGCCAAGGATCAGGCCAAGGAGCTCGCGAAGGAGCAGGCCAAGGAGCAAGCCCGCGTCGACGACGCAGGCGAGCAGAAGAAGGCGTCCTGAGCTGGCCCTCAACCAGGCCGCGATCGCTGTCGAGACCCGGCTGTTCCGGGCCTTGGCGGTGCTGCGCGTCGTCGTCTTGGCCAATGCTGTCGCGCTGAACCTCTACCGGGGGATCGGGGAGTTCGACCACCCGGCAGGGGGCTACCTGCTTCTCAGTGTCATGACGGCCTGGACCGCGGTCGCGACCTGGGCCTACGC
>JBAUWM010000004.1:0-4506 GCA_049583775.1 Nocardioides sp. | reverse complement strand
GGGCTGGCTTCGACCGCGGTGGGCCAGGTGCCGCGCTCCTGGCTGAACAACTCATAGAAGGCCCGATCGTCGAAGCCGCCGCGGGCGGCGTCGTGGCGGTCGGCGGCGTAGACCACTCGATCGAGCCGCGCCCACAGCGCCGACGACACGCACAGCGGGCACGGCTCGCAGGAGGCGTACAGGGTGCAACCGACCAGAGAGAAGTCGCCGACCGCCAGACAGGCCGCGCGGATGGCCAGCACCTCGGCATGGGCGGTCGGATCGAGGTCGCGAGTCACCCGGTTCTGCCCCGTAGCGAGCAGGGCGTCGTCGCGAACGATGACCGCGCCGAAGGGGCCGCCGCCGTCAGTGACGTTGCTGACGGCGAGCTCGATGGCCCGGGTCAGCCACTGCTCGTCAGTCATGCAACACGGCGCCTCAGCGCAGCGAGTAGGTGGCGATCGAGACGCTCACGTAGTGCGACACGAAGGCCAGGATGGTGAAGGAGTGGAACACCTCGTGGAACCCGAAGTGCTGTGGCCAGGGGTTGGGCCGTTTGAAGCCGTACACGACCCCTCCGAGCGTGTAGAGGGCGCCTCCGACGGCGACCAGCACGAGCACGGCGATCGCGGTCCCGGTGCCGAGCCGGGTGTTTGCGCCATCGATGAAGCCGGGGATGAAAAAGACGGCAGCCCAGCCGAGCCCGATGTACAAGGGCGTGTAGAGCCAGCGGGGTGCGTCAGTCCAGAACACCCGGAAGAACACTCCGAGGAGCGCGCAACTCCACACGGTGGTGAGCAGCACGACCCGCTGGGTGCCTTCGAGCAGCATCAGCGTGAGCGGCGTGTACGAGCCGGCGATGAGGATGAAGATGTTGGCGTGGTCGAAGCGGCGGAGGAACGCCCACACCCGCGGTGACCAGGTGCCGGTGTGGTAGATCGCCGACACGCCGAAGAGCAAGAGCGCGCTGGCGGCGAACACGCTCGAGCCGGCGCGGGTCGAGGCGGTAGGGGACAGGCAGATGAGCACGATCCCGCCAGCCAGGGCCAGCGGGGTCAGCACCAGGTGCAACCAGCCGCGTAACTTCGGCTTGACCTCGGAGACCTTGTCGCCGAGGGCTTCCAGGCTCGAACGGACGGCATCGTTCGCATGCTGCACGGCCTGGTTCATGCCCGAAGGGTACCCAGGTGAGCCCAGGCCACACATGGTGGTCGCGGGGCCGATCGTGTCTTTCGCCACCCACGCAGGCCATTACTATCGATGGGTGGCGGACTGGAAGCGTGGCCTGCGGCGGGTGCTCTACCCGGCGTACGAGGCTCGCATGCTCCGACGGATGCCGGCGACCCTGCCCCAGCACGTCGGTGTCATGCTCGACGGCAACCGTCGCTGGGCCAAGGCCGTCGGTCGCGACAGCGCCCACGGGCACGAGGCCGGAGCTGCCAACATCGAACCGTTGCTCGGGTGGTGCGACGAGGTCGGCATCAAGGTGGTCACCCTGTGGCTGCTCAGCACCGACAACTTGAACCGGCCCCCCAACGAGCTCGAGCCGCTGCTTCAGATCATCGTCGACGCCGTCGACGCGTTGGCCGTCCAGCGTCGCTGGCGCCTGCACCCCGTGGGTGCGCTCGACCTCCTGCCCGACCACACGGCATCTCGGCTCAAAGCTGCGGCCGAGGCCACCAGCGACGTCGACGGCATGCTCGTGAACGTCGCCGTGGGCTACGGCGGACGCCGCGAGATCGCTGACGCGGTCCGCTCGCTGCTGCATGAGCACGCCGCCAAGGGCACGTCGCTCGAGCAGCTGGCCCAGACCCTCGACGTCGAGCACATTGCCGATCACCTCTACACGAAGGGTCAGCCCGACCCCGACCTGGTGATCCGTACCTCTGGCGAG
Organism: Nocardioides sp.; assembly: GCA_049583775.1. Classification (GTDB taxonomy): domain Bacteria; phylum Actinomycetota; class Actinomycetes; order Propionibacteriales; family Nocardioidaceae; genus Nocardioides. The sequence continues at coordinate 2,633 of JBAUWM010000004.1, read as the reverse complement.
CAGCGACTCGGTGGGTTTCTGCTGTGGCAGAGCGCGAAGTCGGAGTTCTACTTCTGCGAGGCCTACTGGCCCGACTTCCGCCGGGTCGACTTCCTGCGCGCGATTCGCGCCTACGGGGAGCGCGAGCGTCGCTTCGGGTCCTGACCTGCGCTGTCAGGTTTCGTCACGTGAACTTCATCCCGCGTTCGGGCGTGTCGCCTCGGAGGTGCCGGGGGTGGGCGTACTTTCTGTGGTGTGGCGAGTGGGGAAGCTCGCCTCATCGGGAGGCCCGGACGTGTCACATCACGGCCTGACAGTCGGAGACGGTCAGCAGGCGACAGCCTGCCGTCCGCGACCGATCGAGGGGTGTCGGCACTCCGACACTCGGGCGCCCTCCCGGTCCATCTGCGCTGACTGAGGACCGGGCGAGGAGTGCGCGCGCGGTCTCGTGAAGGGGTTCCACGTGGCTACAGCTGCAGCTCCGACCCGCACCTACGTCCTAGACACCAGCGTGCTGCTCGCCGATCCGGGCGCGCTGCGGCGATTCGCCGAACACGAGGTGGTGCTCCCCGTCGTCGTGATCACCGAGCTCGAGGGCAAGCGGCACCACCCTGAGCTCGGGTTCTTTGCCCGAGCGGCGCTGCGCAGCCTCGACGAGCTACGGGTGCTTCACGGACGACTCGACCAGCCGGTTCCGATCGGTGAGGAGGGCGGCACCCTGCGCGTCGAGCTCAACCACACCGACCCCACCACCCTCCCCTCGGGTTTCCGGCTCGGCGACAACGACACGCGCATCCTGGCTGTGGCCCGCAACTTGGCCGACGAGGGTTTCGCCGTCACGCTCGTTTCCAAGGACCTTCCCCTCCGTATCAAGGCCTCCGCCGTCGGCCTTGACGCGCAGGAGTACCGCGCCGAAGCGATCAGCGACTCCGACACCGGCTACTCCGGCATGGCAGAGATCGAAGTGGCAGCCGCCGATCTCGATGAGCTCTACGACGACGGAGTCCTCGATCTCGAGGCCGCCCGAGACTTCCCGTGCCACCAGGGCTTGGTGCTTCTCTCCGAGCGCGGCTCGGCACTGGGTCGCGTCGGACCCGACAAGCAGGTGCACCTGGTGCGGGGCGACCGCGAAGCGTTCGGGATCCACGGTCGTAGCGCCGAGCAGCGAATCGCTCTCGAGATACTCCTCGACCCCGAAGTCGGCATCGTCTCGCTCGGCGGGCGCGCCGGCACCGGCAAGTCGGCGATGGCGTTGTGCGCCGGGCTGGAAGCGGTGATGGAGCGCGGTCAGCACAAGAAGGTCGTGGTCTTCCGACCGCTGTTCGCGGTCGGAGGTCAGGAGCTCGGCTACCTGCCCGGGTCTGAGACCGAGAAGATGTCGCCCTGGGGCCAGGCGGTCTTCGACACTCTGGGTGCGATCACCACCAAGGAGGTCGTGGAGGAAGTCCTTGACCGCGGCATGCTCGAAGTGCTGCCGCTCACGCACATCCGTGGCCGCTCGCTGCACGACTCCTTCGTGATCGTCGACGAGGCGCAGTCGCTGGAGCGCAACGTGCTGCTGACGGTGCTCAGCCGAATCGGCGCGAACTCCAAGGTCGTGCTCACTCACGATGTCGCCCAGCGCGACAACCTCCGGGTCGGGCGTCACGACGGCGTGGTGGCCGTGGTTGAGAAGCTCAAGGGACACCCCCTCTTTGCGCACGTGACGCTGACTCGATCGGAGCGCTCGCCGATCGCGGCCCTGGTGACCGAGATGCTCGAGAACGTCACGCTCTGACGGCACGCCCGCGCGGACTAGCCCACGCGTGGCGCAAGCGACGGGTGTGCCCCGTGTGACTCACGGGGCACACCCGTGCTGCCCTTTTCTCACAGGTTTCGGCGTTCGCTTTGCACTCACGCCGCGCACGAGGCAAGGTGACGCACGTCTCGCGACGTGGGCAACGCCGCCCGTCGCCGAGTTTCCCCGCTCCCGATCCGGAATTTCGTTCTCTTGTCGCAGCTTGCCAAGCACGTCCCGAAGCATCGGGGTGTCCCGCCGCGCCATCGTGCTGCGGCGGCGCCACGGCGCGCGCTGCGCGCCACAGTCGTCGTCTCCGGACTGGCGGCAGGCGCCACGGGCATCACGATCGCGGGCGGCCTCATCGGATCGACAGCCGCGAGCTCGGCTGCCGCGCTGGCCGACGTCGCGACCCCCGACGCGGCTGCCGTAGCGCTGGCCGCGAGCTCGCTGGGCGAGCGGTCGGACGAGGTGTCCCGCTCCGCCGATCGACGCGCGATCACTGACCCGCTCAAGGCGGCCGCCCTGTCGACGCCCGACGGCCCGGCTGTCACCGGCTCAGAGGATCTGAGCGACGCCGACCCCCGCGAGATCGCCCGGGTGCTGCTCGGGGAGTTCGGGTTCTCCGACTCCCAGTTCGGGTGCCTCGACTCGCTCTACGTGCGTGAGTCGGGATGGAACCCCTACGCCGACAACCCGTCATCCTCGGCCTACGGAATCCCGCAGGCCCTGCCTGGCTCGAAGATGTCCTCGGCCGGTGCCGACTGGGCGACCAACCCGGTCACCCAGATCCGTTGGGGCCTGGGATACATCCAAGACCGCTACGGCAGCCCCTGCGGAGCCTGGGGCCACAGCCAGTCCCACGGCTGGTACTGAC
>JBAUWM010000003.1:0-13556 GCA_049583775.1 Nocardioides sp. | reverse complement strand
CAGCGTCCTCGAACACGGTGACCTGAGCGAGCAGCTCGTCGACATTTTCGGGCGCTATCGACGACATCGCTCGGAACACGACGCCCTCCTCAGGCAGGTAGACGTTGGCGGCGTAGGTGCTCGGCTGGTCACCGAACTCGCCTTGCGCCTCCTCTACGGGCGACCGCAGCGCCTCGACGCCCGCTACCTCGAGCCGCGTCCAGGTGGAGAAGTCCTCGCCCTCGTAGCTAGGCCGCACCTCCACGCTGTCGGTGTCCTTCGGGTACGGAACCATCGCGAGACAGATCATCCCCTGGTCGATGATCACCGTGCTGCGCTCGGGCGTGCCGCAGTTGGTGGCGTTGTCGGGCCACTGCGCCGCGACGGCGATCGCCGCATGTCCGAGGCCGACGTAGCGCATGCCCGCTGGAGGGGTTTGCCAGGCCGGGACGTCGGAGGCCATGTCGACCACGTCAACCGAGTCACCTCCGCCGCCACCCCCCATGAGCGCGGAAGTTCCGAGCGCGACGCCCGCCACTGCGACGGCGACTGCCAGCCCGGCGCCGATGCCGCGTCGCCGCCGCGTCGACGTCGCGGAGCGAGTCATGGTGTCTATCGGTGCCGCGCCCACGGGGACGTCAGTGACGCGCGCGTCGAGGGCGTCGCTCAGGTCGTGCTCGTTCATCGGGTGCTCCTGTCGGTGTCGGACGAGGCGTCGGCCAGCACGTCGGCCAGCACCGGGTCGACTGCCATGGCCTTGAGGGCGCGGGCGAGTCGGCTCTTCACGGTGCCGGGCGCCACGGCGAGCGCTTCGGCCATCTGGGCCTCGGTGAGGTCGGCGTAGTACCGCAGCACCACGGCGGTGCGCTGGTCGGGCGAGAGGCGGGCCAGGGCGAGATCGATCGTGTGCCGGTCGTGCACGCCGTCCCGCTCGTCGGGCGCCGCACTGTCGGGCAGCACCTCGGTGGCGCGCTCGCCGGTCCACCGCCGTCGTCGACTCGAGGTGAACGTGTTCACCAGTACCCGGTAGACGTAGGCGTCGCGATCGTCGGCCCGGCTCACCTGCGACCACTTCACCAGGCAGCGGGTCAGCGCCGACTGCACGACGTCTTCGGCTTCATGGGGCGAACATCCGAGCAGCACCGCCGCCCGCACCAGCCGCCCCCACCGGGCCGCGACGTACTCGCCGAACTCGGCGTCCCTCTGGTTGCTCACACCCGTCCGACGCTCGAGTACTGCCGTCTGGTTCCCGCTGACCCGCCCCCGATGAGCGACGGGTCAGCGATATTCGGGGTTCTCGAAGTCGAAGCGGGCGCCCGCGTCCCACTCGGAGCGCTGGTTGCCGTGCACCGGGAAGCCGCCAGCGCGCTTCAGCAGCCGCGCCACGTGCATCAGGTTCCAGGTCATGAAGGCCGTGTTGCGGTTGGTGAAGTCGTTCTCGGGGCCGCCGCTGCCCTCGTCAAGGTAGGAGGGCCCAGGGCCTGCCTCGCCGATCCAGCCGGCATCGGCCTGGGGTGGCACCACGTAGCCGAGGTGCTGAAGCGAGTAGAGGATGTTCATGGCGCAGTGCTTGATGCCGTCCTCGTTGCCGGTGATCAGGCACCCGCCGACCCGACCGTAGTAGGCGTACTGGCCCGCCTCGTTGAGCTCGCCGGAGAAGCCGTAGAGCCGCTCGATCACGCGCTTCATCACGCTGGAGTTGTCGCCCAGCCAGATCGGCCCGGCCAGCACCAGGATGTCGCTGTCCATCACGCGCTGCTGGATGGGCGGCCACGCGTCGGTGGCGAAGCCGTGCTCGGTCATGTCGGGGTAGACACCGGTGGCGATGTCGTGGTCGATCGCGCGCAAGATCTCCACCTCCACACCGTGCTCGCGCATCAACGCGGCGCTCGCCTCGACCAAGCCCTCGGTGTGGCTGGGCTGAGGCGACGGCTTGAGGGTGGCGTTGATGAACATCGCGCGGAGTCCGGAAAAGTCGAGGTCGATCTCTGCAGAGGTCATGGGCTGAGTCTCGACGGTCGACGCGGGCACGACCAGACCCATATGTTGCGAAAGTCTGACGTCTCAGCGAGGAGCCACCCAGTGACCCAGTCCAGCAGCGAGCCCGTGCACGACGCGATCGTGGTCGGCGCAGGCTTCGGCGGCATGGGCGCGGCCATCGAGCTGCGCCGGCTCGGGTACGACGACCTGGTCATCCTCGAGCGCGAGGACGACCTCGGCGGCACCTGGCACGTGAACCGTTACCCGGGTCTCGCGGTCGACATCCCGTCATCGACCTACAGCTACTCGTTCGAGCCCAACCCGTACTGGACCCGACTCTTCGCGCCCGGTTCGGAGCTGAAGAAGTACGCCGAGCACGTGGCCGACCGATACGACCTTCGGCGACTCATGCGGTTCCACACCACGGTCGACGGCGCCGCCTGGGACGACGCCGCGCAGGTGTGGCGGGTCTCGCTGGCGGGCGGAGGCACGCTGACGGGGCGGTTCCTGCTTACCGCCACCGGATTTCTTTCCCAACCCAAGCTGCCTGACATCGCGGGCATCGACTCGTTCGCCGGCACCGTCGTGCACACCACCCGGTGGGACGACGGCGTCGACCTGGCCGACAAGCGCGTCGGCATCATCGGCACCGGCGCGACGGCGGTGCAGCTGATTCCCGAGCTGGCCAAGGTCGCGGCCGAGCTCACGGTCTTCCAGCGCACAGCCATCTGGGTGAGTGCCAAGCCCGACCTGCCGGTGCCGAAGATCGTGCGGACGGCTTTCGCAAAGGTGCCGCTCACTCAACGGGCCGTGCGATGGGGCGGCACCGCGATCCTCGAGGCGATGATGGTCTCGGCGGTGCTGCACTACGACCAGGTGCCGGTGGTCAATGCCGTAGCCGAGCGCGCGTGCCGCGCCCACCTGCGGCGTCAGGTGAAGGACGCCGACCTACGCCGCCGCCTCACGCCCGACTACACGTTCGGCTGCAAGCGGCCGACGTTCAGCAACACCTACTACCCGACGTTCAACCAACCGCACGTGCACCTCGAGACCGACTCGATCGACCACGTGGACGCCACGGGCATCGTGACCCGCGACGCCAACGGCACCGAGCGACGTACCGATCTCGACGTTCTGGTGCTGGCCACCGGCTTCGACCTCTGGGAGGCGAACTTCCCGGCGATCCGGGTGCTCGGCCGTGACGGACTCGACCTCGGCCAGTGGTGGCGCGAGCGTCGGTTCCAGGCCTACGAGGGCGTGGCGGTGCCTGGCTTCCCGAACTTCGTCTCGCTCAACAGCCCTTACTCCTACTCGGGGTTGTCGTACTTCACGACCATCGAGTCACAGATGCGCCACATGAATCGTCTGTTCACCGAGCTCAAGCGCCGCGGCGCCGCGACCTTCGAGGTCTCCGAGCGCGCCAACGCAGAGTTCCTCGACGCCATGACCGAGAAGGTCGAGCACTCGATCTTCACGCTCGGTTCGTGTGGCAACGCCAACAGCTACTACTTCAACCAGCACGGCGAGGCGACGCTGCTGCGCCCGACGTCCACGCTCAACGCCTATCGGGCTGCCAGCAGCTTCCCGCTCGACGACTACGCCTTCGCGTAGCCACAGCTGCTAGCGGCGCGCCTCGAGCGCGTCGCTCAGCAACGCCACCAGGGCCTCGAGCTGGACGTCGACGGAGTTGGAGATCTCCTCGTCGGAGCCGTCGAGCGCACGCGCGGCCAGCCCGGCCTTGCTGTCGATCAGCTCGGCGATCCGACTGTCGATGGTCTGCGCGGCGATGATCCGCCAGGCAGTGACCGGCAGACCTTGACCGATCCGGTGCACCCGGTCGATGGCCTGGGTCTGCTCGGCGTCGGTCCACGACAGTTCGGCGAGGACGACGTTGGAGGCCACCTGCAGGTTGAGGCCGACCCCGGCAGCGGTGAGCGAACAGACGACGACAGCGACCTCGGGATCGTTGATGAAGTCGGAGATCGCCTTCTCGCGCGCGGACGGCGTCTGGTTGCCGCGGATCGAGGTGTAACGCAGCCCCCGCTTGGCGAAGACCTCCTCGGCAGCGTCCATGACGTCGATGTGCTTGGCGAAGAACACGACCTTGCCGACGCTGCGCGCCAGCTGGGCGGTGTAGTCGGCGGCCAATCCGGCCTTGGCCTGACCGATCCGCCGCATCATGCCGAACACGCCGCCCTCGGCCCCGCCAACGCCGTCGGACGATCCGTCCTCGCGTTCCCAGGTGGCCACCTGACGCACCAGGTCGCGGTCGATGCCTTCGACGACCGAGCCGGTACGTCGCGTGGCGAGCGCCATGTCGTAGCGCTCCATCATCCGGCGGGCGAGCTCGCGCTCGGCGTCACGGATGCTGCGACCGAGCTCGTCGTCGAGCTCGACGGGCAAGTCGGCGATCCGTCGGGCCGGAATGTCGGCGGCAACATCGACCTTGCGGCGACGCACGATGCCCATGTCGATAACACTCTGTCGTGCAGCCGGGTAGAAACCGCGGTCGATGGGCGTGTAGCCGTGCTCCTCGAGAGAGTCCATCAGGACCGGGCGCGGCCGCTTCTCGTCGATCCAGCCCAGGAACTGCCAGATGGCGCGGAAGTCTTCGATGTCGTTGATCAGCGGTGTGCCGGTGAGGGCCATCATCAGCGGTCGGCCGGTGCGCGCCCGGATGCGGTCGGAGATCTGCAGCACGTGCTGCGAACGTTGCGACGTCTTGTTCTTGATGAAGTGGGCCTCGTCGACGACCATGCCACGGAAGCCGAAGTTGCCGAGCCAGCCGACGTGACGGTCGAGGATCTCGTAGTTCACGACCACGATGTCGGCGAATCCGTCGACGTCGTGACCGTTGCCGTGAATGACCGTCACCGGCCGGTTCGGCGTCCAGTGCTCGGCCTCGCGCGCCCAGTTGGCCTTGACCACGTTGGGCACGACCACCAGGAGCGGGAAGGCGTTGGCCGCCTGCGCGGCGAGCAACGCTTGCGCGGTCTTGCCGAGGCCGGGCTCGTCGGCGAGCAGGAACGTGCGGTGGCCCTCGGCGGCAGAGGCGATCACCTCAGCCTGGTGCTTCATCATCAACAGCCCGCCGGGCGTGCGGAGGGTCGCCGGTTCAGGCAACGCCATGCAGGCAGAGGCGCCGTCAGAGGCGCGCTCGAACGACTCGAGCAGTGGCTCGATCAGCTCCCAGCCCATCAGCTGACGTGGGCCTCCGGACCTGGCGGGCCGGGGCGTGAAGTCAGGGGTGAGGAACGGATTCGCGAGCTGACGGGCCACCACCGACTGGGGCACGACCTGCCGCTCAGCTGCGGCGAGCACCGCCTCGTCGATCGGCTCCGGCGCTTCGGTTGCGACCTCCAGGCCGGCGGCCGACTGCATCTCGCGCTTGAGCTCCTTGGCGTCGAACGACACCTCGGCTCCCTCGTCGAGCAGCGCGAAGAGGGCAGGCTCACGGGCCGCCGTCTTCGCCAGGATCGTGCCGATGCCGTCGAGACGCTTGAGCTGCTCGGCGCGCTGCGGCTCGGCCAGGTCGGCGGCGACCTTGACCCTCGAGCGCTCCTCGCGGGCGAGCAGCGCCACCACCTGGAACTTGGTGCGCACCGACGAGGTCACCCGGCCGCGCTGCACCGCCGACTCGACCTCGCGGACCCCACGGGCCAACTGCGGAATGATCCCCTCGTTGTCAGGACCGGTGCGTTGAGCCGCGCGGGACCCGCCGTTCTGGCGCTGCCGCTGTGCTGGGCGTCGAGCCACTCACTCCTCCTCTGGAGCATCCGGATGACGTGGCATCCGGTTGTCGTCGACACCGCGTGCGGGTCTCGTGACCGATGATTCGACGCGAGGCGGTCCGGCGTCCGCCCGGACGTCCTGCGACACGACTCCCACCGGTCGGTGAGCCCCGGGGCGGATCTCGACGGACCTGAGCGCTGACTCTGGTCGGGTCTGACCGGCCCACGGTGTGGAACCCATCGACCCTGGGTCAAAGCTGTGGGTGGGGCCGATGCTGTGTCCAGCCTAGCGCGTCTGCCCGAACCACGGACGGGTTGGCCACTAATCTGCAGTGGTGATCGCCGATCCCGCCCCCATGGCGCCCGTGCGAAAGTCGGAGCGCACCCGCGAGGCCCTGCGTCGTGCGGCGCTGCGGCACTTTGTCGAGCACGGATTCGAGGCCTCCAGCGTGCCGGCGATCGCCGCCGAGGTGGGCGTCACCGAGCGCACGTTCTACCGGCACTTCGCTACCAAGGACGAGGTGTTGTTCATCGATGTCACCTCGGGCCTGGCCTGGTTCCGCACCACGGTCAGCGAACGCCTCGACGCCGGCGACGACGCGATCGCGGCCGTGCTGGCTGCGATCACCTCTCCTGCCAGCGACCCTCGCCTGATGCTCGAGATCTCGCGGCTGCGCAATGAGCTGTTGAGCCCGGCCCGGATCGAACGGTCGTTCCGCGACGCGCACAGCGTGATGGCGCGCCACATGCGCGAGGTGCTCGTCGAACGGGGCATGGCCGCGCTGGAGGCGGCCGTCCGGGCGGAGATCGTGACCGGTGCTGTCTTCGCCGCGCTCACCGTCTGGACCGAGGCCCCCGGCGACCACGGCCTCGCCGGACTGGTTCGGATGACCAGCGCTGCGCTCGAGCAGGTTCGGCCGGCGCTGGGCTGACGCGCGCGGTCGTTACGGCGTCAGCTCGTCGTGCCGTTGCACTGGTAGTCGCGACCCTCGATCGGCTTCCACACCGACCCGGTCCACTGCACGAAGCGCCAGCAATCGGCGATCCGCTTCTCCCCCACGCGCATCGGCGCATGCAGGTCGTTGGCTGTCCAGTTCTTGACGCTGCGCATTGACGCCACCAGCGACTCGCGCGTCAGTTCACCGCCCAGCTTGGTGGCCTGCTCGACGAACAGCCGCGCTGCCGACCACGCGAAGAGACCGAAGAAGTCCGGCTCCGTTCCAGGCTTCACCTGCTGGATGTAGCTCAGGTAGAGGTTGACTTCGGCATTGCTGGCGGCTTCCTCGAACGGAGTGAAGTTCAAGAAGGAGAAGGTGCCGATTGCGGCCTCGCCGCCCGCGTCGGTGAACTCCTTGCTGTAGGCCGTCGGGTCGAGCAGGAGCACCTCGGGCTCGTAGTTCTGCTGGTCCATGGTCTGCACCAGGCGAACGAACATCGGGTTGGCGCCGACGAACTGCACCGACTCGACCCCCTTGTCCTTCAGGGCTTGCACGAAGGGCACGTAGTTGAACTCCGCGGTGTCGATTGCTCCGACGTAGACGTACTTCAGGCCACGCTTGGTGCCGAACTTGGCTTGGCTCTGCCCGTTCTCCGAAGCGGCGCCGGCACTCAGGTAGAGCATGGCCGCCTTCTGACCCTTGCTGGAGGTGTTGCGCTTGATGAAGTCGGGCACCGCGTTCTGGAACTCGGTGGACCCAGCCGGCTGCGCGGCATAGCAGGTGGTGCACGCCGAGCGGGTCGCTGTTGTCACGATGGCGCGGATGTCAGGGAGGCCGCACTTCTGGGCCGTGGCAGCGCCGCCCGAGTCGAATGCCCCCATGGCGCCGACCATCGCAAAGGTCTTCTCGCAGGCCGCCGCGTATGCCTGCTGGTCAGCCGAGGCGTCGGTGCGACTGTCGTAGGTGACCATCTCGAGCTTGCGTCCGCAAATGGTCTGCCCGGTGCTGTTGAAGTAGTTGACGTAGGCCTTGGCAGCGATCTGTGATGACTCAAAGAGGCCAGGTACCGGACCACTCACGTCGGCTGCGTTGCCGATGGTGATGGTGTCGTCGGTCATGCCGGGGCCGTTCTGGAAGCCAGCGCAGTCGGCGGCCTCCACGTCGCCTGCCGGCTCGTTCTCCTCCGGAGCCGGTTGACCCGCCGGCGGCTCAGCGCCGTCGCCCGCAGCCGGCGCAGGCGCTCCGTTGGCTGGCTCACCGGCCGAGCCCTCTGGTAGCGCCCCCGAGCCAGTCACCGGGTCTGCCCCAGTCACGCCACCCGGAGCTCCAGGTGCAGCCTCCACCGGGGTCCCTCCAGCGGATACCACCTGTTGCCCCGAGCTGGTCGTGCCCGTGCCTTCCAGCGCGGCGGGGTCGAGATTGCTGCCGCACGCGGCGAGCACGAGGGCGAGCGCCAGCCCGACGGGGACCAAGACCGAACGACGCATGGCTCAGGCCTCCGCGAAGCCGACGTCGAGGGTGACTGATTCCCACTGGTCGATCGAGGTACTCATGTCGGCCAACTTCTCACGGGTAGCCCTGAGTACGTCGCTTCCGAGCAAAAGTCGTAGCGGCGGCTCGTCGAGGGCGGTCACCATCACGACCGCGTCACCGACGCGTCGCGGGTCGCCCGGAAGGTGGTCGGCAAACTGCTTGATGAGGTCTTTGCGCACCCCGACGTCGCCGGCGTAGTCGTCGATCGGCGCCGCGGCCTCCTTCATCGACCGCTTGGCCCAATCGGTGCGGAAGCCGCCGGGCTCGATAGCGGTCACCTTGATTCCCAGTGGTCCGACTTCCTTGCTCAACGCCTCGGTCAAGGCCTCCAGGGCGAACTTCGTCGAGGAGTAGTAGGCGTTCGGCGGGTTGGCCACCAAACCGGTCATCGAGGAGATGTTCACGACGTGGCCGCTGCCCTGGGCGCGCATGAGGGGCAGCACGGCCTTGAGAGTGTCGACGACGCCGAAGTAGTTGGTGTCGAAGAGCCGGCGCACCTCGGCGTCGTCCCCCTCCTCGACAGCAGAGAGGTAGCCGTAACCGGCGTTGTTGACCAGCACGTCGATGCTGCCGAAGCGTTCGACCGTGGCGGCGACGGCCGCGTCGATCTGGGCGCGGTCAGTGACGTCGAGCGGCAGCGCAAGCGCCTGGTCGCCGTAGTCGGTCACGAAGTCTTCGACGTCGGTCACCTTGCGCGCGGTGACCACCACGTGGTGTCCGGCCTCGAGCGCGGCACGCGCGATCTCGCGTCCGATGCCCGTGGAGCATCCGGTGATGAACCAACGAGTCACAGCGAAACTCCTTCAGGCAGCCGGCGGAGGTACCCGGCTTGGCGGTGGGCGATCTGGGCAGCACGCTCGTCGGCCGACACCCGCGGCACGTCGGGCAACTCGCGGTCGAGGTCAGCCAGGCGCACGACGCGGCCAGTCGCGGCGAGGTCGGGCGTGGCCCCGCCGTCGGGAAACTCGGCCATCCGCAGGGTGAGGATGCCCTCCGGGAGCCCGTCGGGGTCGAGCCAGTTGTGCACGCCGGGGTCCTCGGCACTGATCACGTAGGTATAGGTGCCGTCGGGGTTGGCGAGCGACTGAGCCTTGTTGAGGCTGCCGGTCTTGTTGTAGATGTCGAGCGTCGTGCCCCAGATGTTGCCGAGCGGCACGGTGAAGTACTCGGCTCCACCGTCGCTGACGTCGACGACGAACGCCTCGCCCGGCTCGAGCACGAAGCGGCCGGCCACGTACACCTGGTTGCGCATGGCGCCGTGCTGGTCGGCGGTCCAGGCCAACGAGAAGTGGTTGGGCTGGGTCTTGTACATGCCGTGGGAGAGCTTGCCGGTGAAGTCGGCGAAGTGCGCCATCATCTTCGCGGTGGCCTCGGCCTGCTCGTCGAGAGTGAGCGCGGGTGTGGCGGGCTCAGCGCCGAGACGCTCGATGGTGATGTGGTTGGGGTCGTCGACGTTCCAGTCGAGCAGCACGTCGCGGATGTAGAACTCGTGCGCCCCAGGCGTTGACTGGATGTGGTTGGGGCGTCCGTCGGCGGGGTCGCTGTCGACGGTGATCACGTAGCTGCCGTCGCTCTCGACGTGCATGCGACGCCCGTCGACGACGTCGACGGTGCCCATGTGAGCGTTCCAGAGGGTGAAGTAGTTCTCGGTCATCCGACCGGCGCCCACGTGGCCGCGGATCTCATATCGCTCGGCGCCCGAGATCGGAATGACTCGGTAGACCGTGTCGGGGTTGTCGATACCCCACCGCGTGCCCGGCACGTGGCGCCCCTCGACCGTGTGGGCCAGGCGGGTGATGCAGGTGACCTTGGGCCGCATCGGGTCTTGGTTCGACGACCAGATCGCCGCCGAGAACATGACCTCCTCGAAGGCCGCCTCGAATCGCTCGCGCATCGCCGGCGAGGCCTTGGCCCGGCCGAGCCAGGTCTCGGCGACGGCGGCGTAGGCCGCCTTCACGGTCGGGTGCTGGATCAGCTCGAGGGCCGCGAGCTCGTGCTCGTGCTGCTCGGCGGTCGCGACGGGGTGCTCGGTCGATGCGCTCACGATCGCGACAGTACCGTGATCGCGCTCACATTGTCAGTACTGACGAAATCTTTCGTTGTACGCCCGAAAGCGGTCGTCAATCGCGGTGTCGGTGAGGCCGAACGAGACCGCGTCGTAGGCAGGTCGCCCTGCCTCCCGCGGACGTCGTTGGAGCCACGACCGCATCGATGCCTCGGCCTCGGCGGTGAGCTCGAGCCCAGCGTCGTCGTAGACCCGCGCCACCTGCGCGATCGGATCCGCCACGACGTCAGCGAACGCGATGTCAGTGACCCGCGGGGCCCCGGAGGAGGCCGAGTCGGCTTTAACTTGCGCCGACTCGGCGTCCCAGCGGGCTCGGGTGGCGAGGGCGCGGTCATTGGTCCAGCCCATCCGCTCGATCCAGTCGGTGCCTACCCGCACCGGATCAACCTGGTCGGAGTGCATCTGGTGCAGCACCGTGTTCAGGCTCGCGCCGGACGGGATGGTCTCGCGGGGGTCGCGGTGCAGGTGCACCACGTGGACGCCGGGGAAGCGGGCATGCAGGTCGTCGAGGTAGCCGAGGTGAGCCGGGGTCTTGAGCACCCACCGTTCGGCGGTCTCGCCGCGCTGGCGCTTCTGCCACTGCAAGAGCTGCAGCATCCGGTGGAGGTAGTCGTAAGCGGGGGTGAAGCTCTGCGCGTCGAGCCACTCGCGGTAGCCGGGCACGTGCGCGCCTGACTCGGGCACGTGCGAGAGGAACGCGTCGGCGAGGAAGACGATCTCCTCCTCGGCCTCCAGCGCGTGCATGGGGTGGATGGCGAACAGGTCAGGCGCGAACGTCTTGGTCTGCTCCTCGCGCTCGAGTCCCCGGGCAATCCGCGGGTCGGCTGAGCTCCAGTCGTGATCGAGCGACGGTGCGACCTCGATGACCTCCCACCCTTGGGCGCACCGGAAGTGCGGATCGGCGGCCAGCAGACGCTGGGTGAGCGTCGTGCCGCTGCGCATCATGCCGACCACCACGATCGGATCGTCGACCACCTCGTCGGCGATCTCGGGGAACCGTCGGATCCACTCGGTGGCCCGCAGCCGCATGCGCAGCGAGTGCACGGCTCCGCTCCCGAGGATCATCGCGCCGAGATCGCTCAGACCCGCGCCGCCATAGGCATCGAGCAGCACGCCCAGCGGCTCCTCGAACTCGCCGGGGCCAAAGTCGTCGAGCCCCTCCTTGGCGCGCGCCTTGGCGATCACGGGGTCGACGGAGAACGGCTCGGTGTTCACGGCCGGGACCCTAGACCCTCGATCGTTGACTACGCCTAGGCTGCGGCCCGTGGACAGCGCACGCGAGATCGAGAACCTGCTTTACACCTACGCCGACCGCATCGACCGCGGCGACCTCGACGGGGTAGCCGAACTGTTCACGCACGGGCGCATCCACGGCGCCGAGAACCCCACACCCGAGATGGTGTTCGAGGGCTATGACGGAGTCCGTGGCCTCTACGGCATGGCCACCCGCATCTACGACGACAGCGGCACGCCCAAGACCAAGCACGTGACGACCAATCCGATCATCCACGTCGATGAGGACGCCGGCACCGCCACGTGCCAGGCGTACTACCTGGTCACGCAGGCCACCGACGACCTGCCGCTGCAGGTGATCATCACCGGTCACTACGCCGACACATTCCATCGCGTCGACGGTCGCTGGTGGTTCGACACCCGCACGATGTTCATCGACCAGACCGGCGACCTGAGCCACCACCTGAAGTTCTGATTCTCAGGCGGGCAGCGGCCTACTCATCCCGCGCCGCACATATGGCGCCACCGGGCTGAACATGAACGCCTCGGGCAGCAGCACGCGCACGTCGCGGCGTCCGGTCATGGTCAGCGACCCGGACCTGACCGCCGCCGGCAGCTCGATGACGCCCTCCCACACCTGGTAGAGGATGCCGAGCGGCGCCTCGATGGTCACGTCGACCTCGTAGCCGGGGTCGGTGAAGCACAGCGAGACGTCGTCGGGTTGGACCACCAGCCAGTAACGGGTGCGGCGCGCCTCAGAGAGGTGCACGTGGAGCACGATGCGGCGCTGTCCGAACACCGTGGGGTCGATCCCGCCGCGGATCCACCACATCAGCACGGTCGGGTCGAGCTCGTCGGCGCGCGGTTCGCCGAAGGCCCACCGGGCGCCCCACTCCGCGAGGCCGAAGATGAGCGGGTGCAGCTCCTGGCAGGCCTGCGTCGGGGCGTAGCCGTCGTCGGTGCGCACCACCAGGCCGTGTGCCTCCAGCTGCCCGAGCCGCTTCGACAACAGGGCCCGCGACAGACCAGGCAGTCCACGCGCGATCTCGTTGAACCGGGTGGCTCCCACGAGGAGGTCGCGCACGATGAGCAGGGTCCACCGGTCACCCAGGATCTCGAGAGCCCTGGTGATCGGGCAGTACTGGCCATACCGCGTCATAGGGGCATCATCGTCGGGCCGGTTCAGTTTGTGAACTAGTCGGACCGCCCCGGTGCGAGGACGCTGACAGCATGACCATTCTCGATACCCCCCAGAACGCCGTCGGCGCGGCCAGCGAGCCGATCACCGACGCCGAGATCCTCGCCCTCGCCGCAGACGTCGGACACGTCGCAGCAGCCCACGACGCCGCACACGACCGCGACGCCACCTTCGTGACAGAGGCCTACGAGCACATGCACACCGTCGGCTACCTGAGCCTTCCGGTGCCGGTCGAGCTCGGCGGCCGTGGCGCCAGCATCCGTCAGCTGGTGCTCGCTCAGCAGGAGCTCGGCCGCCACTCGGGGGCCGCGGCTCTCGCGAGCACGATGCACCTCTACCTGACCCTGGTGCAGCGCTGGCGCCACGCCCGCGGTGCAGCCGACGCCGCCGGAGTGCTGGGCAAGGTCGCCCACGAACGACTCGTGATGGCCACCAGCGGGGGCTCGGACTGGGTGTGCCCCACGACGACGGCCACCGAGGTCGAGGGTGGCTACCTGTTCACCGGTCGCAAGGTGTTCTGCTCGCAGGCGCCGGTGGCGAGTGTCGTCTCGACCTGCGCGGTGCTCGGCGAGGCCGGGCCCGACGCCGTCGTGCTGCACGCCGGCGTGCCGATGGCCAGCGAGGGTGTCTCGCTCATAGACACCTGGGACACCCTCGGCATGCGCGGCACCGCCAGTCAGGACCTCGTCTTCGACAAGGTCTTCGTGCCCGCCGAGAAGGTGCTCGGACAGCGGCCGTACGGCTCACTGTCCGGGCCGCTGATGGTGGCGGCCATCCACTTCGCTCCGCTGGTGGGGGCGGCCTACCTCGGCGTCGCCATCGGCGCCTGCGACGAGGCCGCGCGCCTGGTCGCCGCTCGCGGCACCGGAGCCGCCCCCTCGGCAGTGCGACAGGTGGGC
>JBAUWM010000002.1:0-6105 GCA_049583775.1 Nocardioides sp. | reverse complement strand
CACCTTCCAGTCGGCTCCACGGCCCGCGGGGGCCTCGATGCTCGTCGGCCCAGACGAGACCGCGGTCGGATCCGTCTCAGGCGGTTGTGTCGAGGGCGCGGTCTACGACCTCGCCCAATCGGTGGTGAGCTCCGGTGCTCCGGTGCTCGAGCGATACGGCGTCAGCGACGACGACGCCTTCGCCGTCGGCCTCACCTGCGGCGGCATCCTCGACATCTGGGTCGAGCAGGTGTCACGCGAGACGTTTCCCGAGCTCGGCGAGATCGCCGCAGACATCGCCGCCGGCCGGCCGGTCGCCCTGGCCACCGTCATCGAGCATCCCGATCCCGACAAGCTCGGGCGACGCCTCGTCGTGCGGCCGAGCGCAGACGCTCGTGCCCAGCTGTGGTCGGACCGCGCGACCGATGCCGTGCACGACGACGCGCTGGGACTGCTCGCCCAAGGGGCCAACGCAACGCTGACCTACGGCCCAGACGGCGAGCGGCGGGGCGAGGGCATGCGCGTGTTCGTGTGGGGGTTTGCTCCGAAGCCGCGGCTCCTCGTCTTTGGCGCGATCGACTTCGCCGCTGCGGTGGCCAAGGTCGGCGCCTTTCTTGGCTACGACGTCACGGTGTGCGACGCCCGCCCGGTGTTCGCGACGACGTCGCGCTTCCCAGCCGCCGACCGGGTGGTCGTCGACTGGCCGCACCGCTACCTGGAGGCCGAGCAGGCGGCAGGTCAGATCGATGCGCGCACCGTCATCACGGTGCTCACCCACGACCCCAAGTTCGACGTGCCGCTGCTCGACGTGGCACTGCGCCTGCCCGAAGTCGCCTACGTCGGCGCGATGGGCTCGCGCCGCACGCACGACGATCGGATGCTTCGGCTCAAGGAGGTCGGGCTGACCGACGACGAGCTGGGTCGTCTGTCCAGTCCGATCGGTCTCGACCTGGGGGCTCGCACGCCCGAGGAGACGGCGGTGAGCATTGCGGCCGAGATCATCGCTGGTCGATGGGGTGGCTCGGGTGAGCGGTTGGCCGGCACGACGGGGCGGATCCATGGCCAGGACGAGGCCGGGTGACGGGTGTCACACCGGGTTGTACCGTGACGAACATCCGGCATCGGGAGAAGTAGTGGCCAGCAGCGAGCTCGACACCCGCAAGCGCGAATGCCTGCGCGCGTGGACGTCGTTCGTCGAGCAGGGCGATGCCGCCGCACCCTTGGTGAGGCCCGAGATCCTCGGCAGCTGGGCCCGCTCCGAAGCCGCGATCACCCCCGACGTCACCGCTGCGCCGCTGGCTGATGAGGGCGAAACCTCCGACATCTGGCGCGACTCGCCCCTGCAGTTGGCCGTTGAACGGGTGGAGGCCGACCTGCGCCGCACCGCCGAGGACGGCGACCTCGTGCTCGCCGTCACCGACGCCGACACCCGCATCCTCTGGACCTACGGCGGCCGGGTGATGCGCCGCAAGGCAGAGTCGGTGAACTTCGTGGCTGGCGGTCGGTGGGACGACGAGTCCGTCGGCACCAACGCGCTCGACCTCGCCAACCGGCTCGCCGAGCCGTCGATGGTGTTCAGCGCCGAGCACTACGCCTCGATCGTGCACAACTGGGTGTGCTGGGCCGCTCCGGTGTTCGACCCCACCAGCGGCCGCCAGCTCGGCGTCATCGATCTCTCCACCACCTGGGACCGCACCCACCCCATTGGCCTGGCGACCGCACGCGTGATGGCGAGGCTGATCGAGACCGCGCTGCCACACTCGCACCACCACCCGTCGGCCCGCCCCGACGACACCGGCGATCCAGGCTTGGTGATGACGCTGCTCGGCACGGCCGAGGTGCGCCTCGACGGGCAGCGGCTGCTGCTCAACCGGCGCCAGACGGAGGTGCTCGCGCTGCTGGCGCTGCATCCCGAGGGCCTCTCGCTCGAGCAGCTGCACGCGCTGGTCTACGGAGACCAAGCCGTCACGTTCTCGACGCTCAAGGCCGAGGTCTCCCACCTGCGCGCGGCCCTCGGTGGCCAGCTCTCGTCGCGGCCCTACCGGCTGCTCATGCCGATCGCGACCGACGTCGAGCACGTGCTCGAGCTGGTGCGCCGTGGTCGCGTCGGCGCCGCTCTCGACGCCTACGGAGGTGACCTGCTGCCCGGCACCAACTCGCCGGCTCTCGCCGAGCTCGGCGAGTACGTCGCCGTGGCCGTGCGCGAAGCTCTGCTCGCCGACCCCGACCCCGACGCCGTGCTGCGCTACGCCGAGCTCGCGCCCTACGACACCGCGGTGGTCGAGCACTGCCTCGCCACCCTCGGGCTGACACCGCACCCCGCCAAGCCTCTGCTCAAGGGCAAGCTCGCGGCCGCAATCCGCTGACTCGGCTTTGACGTGCGCCGACTCGCGCAGGCCCTCGCCAACCATCCGCCAACCATCCGCCAACCGGGCGCGACCTAGCGTGACGAGCACCACACCGCAAGGGAGCGAACATGACCCGGATCAGCCTCATCGTCGACGGTTCAAAGGTGGCCGACGACGTCGAACCGCGCCTGCTGCTCGTGCAGTACCTGCGCGAGAAGCTGGGCAAGACCGGCACCGTCATCGGCTGCGACACCAGCAACTGCGGCGCCTGCACGGTGCACCTCGACGGCACCAGCGTGAAGTCGTGCAACGTGCTCGCCGTGCAGGCCGATGGGTGCGAGGTGACGACCATTGAGGGGCTGGCCGCCACTGCCGGCGGTGAGCACGGCTCGCTGCACCCGATGCAGGAGGCCTTCCGCGAGTGTCACGGCCTGCAATGCGGGTTCTGCACACCGGGGATGATCATGCAGAGCTGCGACCTGTTGAAGGAGAATCCGAACCCGACCGAGGAAGAGATCCGGCTCGGGCTCGAGGGCAACCTCTGCCGCTGCACCGGGTATCACAACATCGTCAAGGCCGTTCAGCACGCGGCAGCCGCGGGAGGTGCCCAATGAATGACGCTGGGACCGCGGTCCAGGATGCGCCGGCAGCTCCGGAGATCGGCCGTGACCGGCGCCGCAAGGAAGACCAGCGCCTCATCACTGGCCGCACGCGGTGGACCGACAACATCACCCTGCCGGGCATGTTGCACCTCGCGATGGTGCGCAGCCCGTTCGCCCACGCGAACATCACCTCGATCGACGCTGCGGAGGCCAAGGCTGCCCCGAACGTCGTGGCTGTGCTGACCGGCGCCGACCTCGGCGAAAGCCAAGGGACGCTGATCAACGCGTGGGCGATCACCACCGACCAGGTGGCGCCCGTCCACCCGCCGATGCCCGCCGACCGAGTCACCTTTGCCGGCGAGATCGTTGCCGTGATCGTTGCGCGCACGGCCGCCGAGGCGCGCGACGCTGCCGAGCTGGTCGACGTCGAGTACGAGGAACTGCCCGCTGCGCTCGACCTCAAGGAAGCAGCAGAAGACAAGGTGCTCGCGCACCCCGACTTGGGCACCAACAAGTCAGCGCTCTGGATCTTCGACTCCGCCGAGGCCGGCACCGGGGGCAACGTCGACGAGGCCATCGCCAAGGCCCGCACCGACGGCATCGTGATCGAGCGTGAGTATCGCCAGCAACGGTTGATCCCGGCGTTCATGGAGCCGCGCTCGACCGTGGTCGACCCGACCGGCGAGCAGATCACGATGTGGTCGGCCACGCAGATTCCGCACATCCTGCGCTTCGCCCTGGCCGCCACGACGGGCGTCCCCGAGTCAAAGATCCGGGTGATCGCACCCGATGTCGGCGGCGGGTTCGGCGGCAAGCTGCAGACCACTCCCGAGGAGTGGCTCACCTTTGCGATCGCCAATCGCCTGGGCAAGCCCGTGAAGTACACCGAGACCCGCTCGGAGAGCCTCATGGTGGCCCACCACGGCCGCGACCAGTGGCAGAAGCTCACGATGTCGGCCGAGAAGGACGGCACCGTCACCGGGTTGAAGGTCGAGCTTCTCGCCGACCTCGGCTCCTACGTCTCGCTGGTCGGCGGGGGAGTGCCGGTGCTCGGCGCGTTCATGTTCAACGCGATCTACAAGTTTCCGAGCTATCAGTTCAACTGCCAGACCGTGCTCACCAACAAGACCTGGACCGACGCCTACCGAGGCGCCGGCCGTCCCGAGGCCACCTATGCCATCGAGCGGTTGATGAGCGAGCTGGCCGCCGAGTTGGACGTCGACCCGATCGAGATCCGCCGCAAGAACTGGATCAACGCCGACGAGTTTCCGTTCACCACGGTTGCCGGCCTGGAGTACGACTCGGGCGACTACGAAGCCGCCACCGTTAAGGCGATGGAGATGTTCGGCTACGCCGAGCTGCGCGCCGAGCAGCAACGACGGCGCGACAGCGATGACCCCATCCAGCTCGGCATCGGCGTCTCGACGTTCACCGAGATGTGTGGCCTGGCCCCCTCGCGGGTGCTCGGTCAGCTCAACTACGGCGCTGGCGGCTGGGAGCACGCGGCGGTGCGGATGCTGGCCACCGGCAAGGTCGAGGTCGTCACCGGCGCCTCTGCCCATGGCCAGGGTCACGAGACCGCCTTCAGCCAGATCGTGGCCGACCGACTCGGCGTCGCGTTCGAGGACGTCGAGGTGCTGCACGGCGACACCCAGGTAGCGCCCAAGGGCCTCGACACCTACGGATCCCGGTCGCTGGTGGTCGGCGGCGAGGCGCTGGTGCGGGCCGCCGACAAGGTGATCGAGAAGGCCAAGGTGATCGCCGCCCACCTGCTCGAGGCGAGCGTCGACGACCTTGAGTTCAAGGGCGGTTCGTTCACGGTGAAGGGCACCGACCAGGGGCTCGCGATCGCCGAGATCGCCGCCGCGTCGTTCGCGGCCCACAACTACCCCGAGGGCATCGAGCCGTCGATCGACTCCGAGGCCACCTACGACCCGGTGAACTTCAACTACCCGCACGGCACCCACCTGTGCGCGATGGAGATCGATACCGAGACCGGTGCGCTGAAGATGCGCAAGTATGTCTGCGTCGACGACATCGGCAACATCATCAACCCGATGATCGTCGCCGGACAGGTGCACGGCGGCCTGGTGCAGGGCATCGCTCAAGCCCTGTGGGAGGAAGCCGTCTACGACGACGCGGGCACCTTGGTCTCGGGTTCGTTCGTCGACTACCTGCTGCCCACCGCGGCCGACACCATCAGTTTCGACGTCGACCACACGACGTCGCCGGCGCTGACCAACACGTTGGGCACCAAGGGCGTGGGCGAGGCCGGCACGATCGCCTCCACGCCAGCCGTGGTCAACGCCGTGGTCGACGCCCTGCGCCCCTTCGGCATCAACGACATCCAGATGCCCTGCACGCCCGAGCGGGTCTGGAAGGCGATCAACTCGGCCGGCTCGAAGGGCGACGCTCCCACGGAGGGTGCCGCCATGCCCCACTTCGATGAGCAGGAAGGTGGAGCCCAGTGATCCCCGCAGCGTTCGACTACCTCGCCCCGAGCACGGTCGAGGAGGCGCTGGCCGCCCTCGTCGAGCACGGTGACGAGGCCAAGATCCTGGCCGGCGGGCAGAGCCTGCTGCCGGTGCTCCGGATGCGGCTGAACGCACCCGAGATGGTGATCGACCTCGGGAAGATCGACGCACTGCGCGGAGTACGCGATGACGGCGACGCGATCGTCATCGGCGCGATGACCCCGCACTCGGTGGTGGGCACAGACCCGCTCGTGGCCGAGCATGCGCTGCTGATCACCAAGGCAGTCGAGCACCTCGCCGACGCCCAGGTGCGCCATCGCGGCACGTTCGGCGGGGCGCTCGCGCACGCCGATCCGGCCGGTGACCTCGGGGCGCCCGCCCTCGCCCTGGGGGCCGAGTTCGTGATCGCGGGCACCACAGGTACCCGCACCGTCGCGGCCGACGACTTCTTCGTCGATCTCTTCGAAACCGCGATCGGCGACGACGAGATCCTCACTGAGGTGCGCGTGCCCAAGCACACCGGCTGGGGTGCCCACTACGCGAAGTTCGTGCGGGTGGCCCACCAGTGGCCGATCGTCGCCATCGCCGCCACCGTGCGGGCCGACGGCGGCACCATCAGCGAGGCCCGCGTGGGGATGACGAACATGGGGTCGACCCCGCTGCGCGCGCGTGGCGTCGAGGAGGCGCTGGCCGGGCAACCGG
>JBAUWM010000001.1:0-8298 GCA_049583775.1 Nocardioides sp. | reverse complement strand
ATGCCACCTCAGCTGGCAGCTGCTCGCGGCGATCGGCCGGATCGAAAGCGACCACGGTCGGTTCGGCGGTTCGGCGCTCGACGCGTCCGGCGTGGCCGTGCCCGCCATCCTCGGGCCAGCACTCAATGGGGCTGGCAAGACGGCCGTCATTCTCGACACCGACGCCGGCCAGTTCGACGACGACATCGTGCATGACCGAGCGGTCGGGCCGATGCAGTTCATCCCGGCCACGTGGAGCGCACTGGGCGTCGATGCCGACGGCGACGGCACCCGCAATCCGCAGGACATCGACGACGCGGCCCTCGCTGCCGCCGTCTACCTGTGCTCGGGCGGCGAGGACCTCGCCATCGGCGGCGGCCGCCGCACCGCCATCTATCGCTACAACCACAGCCAGGCCTACGTCGACCTCGTGCTCCAGGTGGCACGCGACTACCGCGATGGTGACTACGCAACCTCGGGGGCGCCGGTGCTCAATGCCGGCGCGATCACAGCACTGCCCGTGGCCGCCCCGCCGGCTGCGCCGCTCACCCCGACGCACACTCCCGACGCCGTCGAGCCGCCGTCGACGACCCAGCCGACCAGGCCGCCGAAGCCAGTGGTGGCCCAGGCGAAGGAGCAGGAGCACGACGAGCAGCCCGTGGAAGAGCAGCCCGGGGAAGAACAGCCTGAGCCCGGCACTCTGACGCGCGACGAGGCGGTCGAGTACTGCACCGAGCTCGGCCACGTCGACGACCCTGAGGTCGAGGACGACGAGTTCGACGCGTGCGTGGTGGAGTTCACCGCGCCCGAGGAGCCCGATCCGACCGAACCGGCCCCGACCGAACCGACCCCGACTGGCCCGGCCCCGACCGAACCGGCCCCGACTGGCCCGGCCCCGACGGAACCCACACAGCCACCACCCACTGAGCCCGGCCCCACTGAATCTGGCCCCACTGATTCGCCCACGGAGCAGACGCCCTGATCGCTGGGTGGGGCGCGGCTGCTAGACATGAGGCATGGCCACTACTGCCCTCGGCGGCAACCCTGTCAACACGGTCGGCGATCTTCCCGCGGTCGGTTCCGATGCTCCGGCGTTCACGCTGACCGGCTCCGACTTCAGCGAGGTCACCCTCGCGTCGGGCACGCGCACCGTGCTCAACATCTTCCCCAGTGTCGACACCGGTGTGTGTGCGGCCAGCGTGAAGAAGTTCAACGAGCTGGCTGCGGGCTTCGAGGACACCACGGTCGTGTGTGTCTCGGCCGACCTGCCGATGGCCCAGGCCCGCTTCTGCGGCGCCGAGGGAATCGAGAACGTCACCGTGGCGTCCGGCTTCAAGTCGACCTTCGGCACCGACTACGGCGTGAAGCTGGTCGACGGCAAGTTCGAGGCCCTGTTCGCCCGCTCGGTGATCGTCATCGGGGCCGACGGCAAGGTCGCCTACACGCAGCTGGTGCCAGAGATCGGGACCGAGCCCGACTACGACGACGTGGTCGCCGCGCTCTCCTGAGCTAAGACTCGGCGCCCCTCCGGGTGTTTGAGGTGCGAGCGAAGCTGGCCTCCCGGTGGTTGAGGTGCGAGCGGAGCGAGCCTCGAAACCCCTGTGGTTGAGGGGGATTCTTCGTTCACTGGGTCTCGACGACGCTCGCTTGCGCTCGCTGCTCGACCAGCGCGCGGCTTACTGGGTCTCGACGACGCTCGCTTGCGCTCGCTGCTCGACCAGCGGGCGGCGCCCTGCTCGACCAGCGGGGGCTAGCGCTTGCGCACGGTCTTGGCTAGGCCGACGAGTGAGGCGCCGATGAAGTTCGACATGCTGAAGTGGTCGTCCCACACGGTGATCAGGCCGTCGCGCAGGGTGAACGTGCCGCACACCCAGAACTCCATGCGGAACCGTCGGTACGACAACACGTCGGTGCGGTCGGTGAGCACCACGCCGTCGTCGCCCACGGCGAGGTGGTGGAAGACCACCTCGAAGCCGATGCCGCGCCGTTCCATGTCCCGGATCGCACCGGTGGCGCGCTTGCCTCGCAGCGTGGGCAGGCCGCTGTTGCGCCACTCGATCTCCGGGTCGAGCAGCGACAGGGCGGTCTCGGTGTCGGCGCGCTGCAGCGCGTCCAGGAACTCGCGGACGACGAGGCTCGCATCAGTCATGGCGGGACCTTAGTAGCCCACGGGTGGCTGGCACGTGTCAGTCTCGAGCGGCGATGGCCAGCAGGTCGCGCATGGGGCCGGCCGGCGGACGCGGGCCGCCGATCCACACCGCGGTGAAGGCCCGGCCGAGGTCGAGACCCGTGACGGGTAGCTCGACGAGTGCCCCCGCGTCGAGGTCTCGCAGCGCCGTGCGCCGGCTGACGAAGGCAGGTGCACCTCCGGCCGCCACCGAGGTGAGCACCGCCGCGGTGGTGGTCAGCTGAGCCTCGGGTGCCACCGCTGAGAAACCGGCAGCGTTGAGGGCCTGCTCCCACACCGAGCGCGTGCCCGAGCCTGGTTCGCGGCTGGTCAGTGCGCGGGCGGCCACGACGGCCGGGGTGAGCGGTGCGCGGCGGCGCGCCCACACGTCGTCCGGCGCGGCAACGAGGGCGAGCTCATCGCGTCCGACGACGGCGGAGGCGAGTCCGGAGAGGTCGTCTGGACCTTCGATGAAGCCGAGGTCGGCTTCGCTGCTGCGCACCGCACTCAGCACGGCCTCGGTGTTGGTGGCCCGCAGGGTGGCGGACACGGCACTCTCGTGGCGCAGCCGCACCAGCCACCGCGGCAGCAGGTGCTCGGCCACGGTCATGCTGGCGTGCACGTGCAGCTCGCGCGAGCGCTCCTCACGCAGCGTGCGTAGCGCGGCCTCGACGTCGACCGCCTGCTCGAGCAGCCCTGCCGACCACTCGACCAGCAATCGTCCGGCCGAAGTCAACGTCGACCCGCTCGTGGCTCGCTGCACCAGCACCAGCCCGGTCAGCGCCTCCATCGAACGCAACCGCTCAGACGCAGACTGCTGAGAGATGCCCGACTCGCGCCCGGCCGCTCCGATGCTGCCCAGCCGAGCGACGTCGGCGAGCAGCCGCAGGGCGGCAATATCGGGGAGCATGGCCACAGGCTAGACCTGTGGCGCCACAGTGACGCGGTGGCTACCGGCGCGCCGCGTCGCGCACCACGCTGAAGCCATGGCCTTGATGACCGTCACCCCCGGCGTCCGACGCACCACGACGACGTTCGGCCCCAACTGGTTTGCCAGCGTCATGGGCACCGCGATCGTCGCCATCGTGCTGGCACCGCACCTTCCTACCGTCGCGCTCGCCGTGTGGGTGATGGCCGCCTCGTTGCTCGGAGTGCTGGTCGTGGGGGTGGTGCTTCACGAGCGCAGCTACCTCGACCACCCCGTACAGCAGCACTTCTACGGCGCCCCCGCCATGGGACTGATGGCCGTGGGCGCTGGTGCTGTGATCACCCAGGGCCACGAGCCGGTCGCCGTGCTGATCGCGGCGGTGCTCTGGGTGCTCGGCACGACGCTCGGGGTAGTCACGGCGCTCACGGTCCCTCGCCGCACCCGCGGCGCTGACCTGGCCAGCGTCGGCCCGTGGTGGCTGATGCCGGTGGTGCCGCCGACGGTGTCGGCCACCACGGGAGCCCTGTTCGTGCCGCTCCTGCCTGGAGGCCCGTTGCGCGCCGCGTTCCTGTTGCTCTGCTACGCCCTGCTGGTACTCAGCCTGGTCGGCAGCGCGCGGGTAGGCCGCCTGCTGGTGCTCCGGGTTCGGCAGCACGGGTGGGGAGATCCCGCCATGGCGGCCACGTGGCTCATCGTGCTCGGCCCGCTCGGACAATCAGTAACGGCGGTGCACCACCTCGGCGAGGTCGGTCCGTCGAGCACCTGGCTCACCCTTGGCTACGGGGTGCCCGTGCTGACCTTCGCCTTGGCCTGGATGGCGGTCGCGATCGCTCGGGTGTGGCGCGACCGGCCGCCGTTCGGGCTCACCTGGTGGTCGTTCACCTTTCCCGTGGGCACCGTGACGACCGCCGCCTCCGGGCTCGGTGTTGATGTGCTCGCGGGCGCGTTGACGGGAATCGTCGTGGGCGCCTGGGTGGTGGTTGGCCTCGGCACCCTGCGCGGCGCCCTGGACGGGTCTCTGCTGCGCGGCTGAGCCCTGGTGCCTGGGCCTGGTGTCTGGGCCTGGTGTCTGGGCCTGGTGTCTGGTCTCAGCTCAGTCGGCCAGCACCGAGACGGCAGTCGCGGTTGCGCGGCCGCGCAAGGTCTCGCTGCCGTGTGAGCGCCAGTACGCCATCTCGGAGGAGCCCGCCGCCTCGACAGCGGAGTCGGTGACCAACACGCGGCCGGGCGTTTCCTTGGCAAGGTCGGTGAGCCGGGATGCCGAGTTCACCGCATCGCCGATCACCGTGTACTCAAAACGGCTGTGGTGGCCCACGTTGCCGGCCACCACCTCTCCGGTCGCGACACCGATGGCGGCGCCGATCTCCGGCACCTCGGCGGCCAGTCGGGCCGCCATCGCGCGGGCCGCCGCGAGCGCCGCGGCGGCATGACGAGGGTGCTCGACCGGTGCCCCGAAGATCGCCAGCACGGCGTCGCCGATGAACTTGTTCACCAGGCCGTGCTCGCGATCGACCTCATCGACCACGACGGCGAAGAAACGATTCAGTACCGCCACGACCTCGCTCGGCGAGTGCTCGGTGGCGTACGTCGTCGACCCGATGAGGTCGATGAACAGCACGCTCGCCACGCGCGCTTCGCCGCCCAGCTCGACCTCGCCGGCGGCGGCCGCGCGGGCGACGTCTTGGCCCACGTGCCGGCCGAAGAGGTCGCGCAAGTGCTCGCGCTCGCGCAGCCCCGTGACCATCTGGTTGAAGCCCGACTGCAGCAGGCCGAGCTCGGTGCCGTCGTAGATCGGCACCCGCCGGTCGAAGTTGCCCCGTTCGACGTCGAGCAACGCGTCGCGCACCGACAGCACGGGAGCCACCACTGCGCGGGCGTTCAGCACCGTGACGAGAAGCCCGAACACCAGCACGACTGCGCCGATCACGAGCACCACGACGGCGAGCCGGGTGAGCGAGGTACTGGAGCCGACGAGGGCGATGATCGCCGCGACCATGAGCCCCACGATCGGCGCGGCGGTGCCGAGGCCCCAGAAGATCACCATCCGGTCGCCGACCCCAGCCCCGCGCAGCCGACCAGTCAGCGGCTCGGCCTCCAGCGCACGGGCCGAGATGGGACGCAGCGCGAACTCGCTCAGCAGGTAGGCGACGGCGCAGACAACCATGCCCGCGATGCCCACGGTCAGCCCGGTAGTGGCGGCGCGCTCTGGCTGCTGCACGACGGCGAGGAGGGTGAAGAGCAAGGTGCCGCCGAACCAGAGCAGACCTTGCATCTGGGTCAGGCGCAGCGGCACGCGCAGCGCCCGCACCCGGTCTGCTGTCGTCGGAGTGACGTCGCTGGTTGCCCAGCGAAGTGCGCGCAAGGTCGTCCGGGTACCGGCCACCGCCCCCACGACAACGGCCACACCCACGTACGTCGGCACCGATATGGCCAGGGCGATGAGGGTGCCCGTCGTAGGTGCCGGGGCGGGCACCACGAACTGGGCGATGCAGAAAACCACCCCTGCGCCGATCACGTTCGTGGTCACCAGCAGCAGAGTGAGCAGCAGTTGAACGCGGATGCGCATCGAGCGAGCCGACTGATCGGCACCCCCGAGCAGCCGGGAGCCGAACGGCGTACGCCGGGCGCGCTCAGCCCGGGTGATCACCACGGGAGGCAATCTAGTGGGTGGCTAGTGGGTGGCTAGTGAGTGGCGGCGCTGCTGCCGCGGCTCAGTCGCTCGAATCCTCTGCCACGGCTCGACGCACCGACTCCTGGTAGCCGATCGGCTCACCTGGCACGAGGTCGCGGATCGCGTTCTCGGAGACGATGACCTCGGTTGCCATCGAATCGATCAGGTTCTTCGCCGTGGTGGTGTCGACGTCGGTGACGAACGCGATCCAGTGTGAGGAGAGCCCGGGCGTGAGCACGGGCACCGTGACGATCGGCATCCGCCGACCGTTCAGCACTTCGGCCGCCTGCTGCATCATCTCCAGGTAGGAGAGTTGGTCGGGACCGCCGATCTCGAACACGCGCCCGTGCGCCTCGGGGTTGCCCACGACACCGTCGAGATAGCGGACGACGTCCTCGATCGCGATCGGTTGGGTCCGGGTCTTGGTCCACTTCGGGACGACCATGGCCGGCAGGTTCTTCACCAGCTGGCGGGTGATCTCCCACGAGATGCCCCCGGCGCCCACCACGATCGCCGCGCGCAGCACCGTGACCGGCACTCCGCCTTCGCCGAGCTTGGCCTCGACCTCGCGACGCGAGCGCAGATGGGCAGACAGGTCGTCGTCCTCGGCACCGAGGCCGCCGAGATAGACGATCTGCTCGACCCCGCACGCAGCCGCGGCGACACCGAAGGCACGGGCCGCCTCGGCGTCCTTGCGCTCGAAGTCGTCGTCGTCGAGCGAGTGCACGAGGTAGACCGCAACGTCAACGCCGGTCAGCGCCGACGTGAGCGAGTCGGGGTCGTGCACGTCACCCGCCACTGCCTCGCCAGGCCCGTCGTACTCGTCGGGCCTTCGGGTCATGGCGCGCACGGTGAGCCCGCGCTGCAGCAGGGCCGGCACGAGGCGACGACCGACAAACCCGGTGGCACCGGTGACGAGGACTGTGGGCATACACACACCGTAGGCGCACTTGCGAATGCGAGGGATCATCCGCGCACCCGCTAGGCTCGCTTCATCAGCCCGGTCAGTCTTGCCACGGGCTCCGCGTAGGCGCCGGTTGATTCCGGAATCCCGCGCCCCTCACGGTCGAGTTCCATCAAGTTCCACCATGCGCCGTGAGGCACCTGCTTCTTCATTCCGCCGCCGGCGGAACAGCTTGGCGAGACATACACAGTGAGTGATGTCCCCTTGACTACAGTTCCATCCTTTTCTGACCTTCTCGTGCCCGCCGATCTCGTGGCGCTTCTGGCCGCGCAGGGCATCGACACCCCGACCCCGATCCAGGCGGCCACGCTGCCTGACTCGCTGGCCGGCCGCGACGTCCTCGGCCGTGGCCGCACCGGCTCCGGCAAGACCTACGCGTTCTTGCTGCCGCTGGTCGCACGCCTCGTCGAGTCGGGTCGCCCGGCCACCAAGGGCCGTCCGCGCGCCCTGATCCTCGCCCCGACCCGCGAGCTGGTGGGCCAGATCCACGAGGCGCTCAAGCCGCTGGCGAAGTCAGCCGGCCTGACCTCGCTCACCATCTTCGGTGGCGTCGGCCAGAACCCGCAGGTCAACGGTCTGCGCAACGGGGTCGACATCGTGTTGGCCTGCCCCGGCCGGCTCGAGGACCTCATGGGCCAAGGCCACTGCAACCTCGACTCGATCGAGATCACGATCCTCGACGAGGCCGACCACATGGCCGACCTCGGCTTCCTGCCGGGCGTTCGCCGGATCATGGAGCGCACTCCGCGCGACGGTCAGCGACTGCTCTTCTCGGCCACGCTCGACAAGGCCATTGATGTTCTGGTGAAGAAGTTCCTCAACCAGCCCGTCGTGCACGAGGCCGATTCGGCCCAGTCGCCGGTGACCAAGATGGACCACCACGTGCTGCACCTCTCCCGTGAGCAGCGCATCCCGGTGCTCGTCGACCTGACGTCGGCCCCGGGCCGTACGGTCGTCTTCACCCGCACCAAGCACGGCGCCAAGGCGCTGGCTCGCCAGCTCAACAAGAGCGGTGTGCCGTCGGTCGACCTGCACGGAAACCTCAGCCAGAACGCGCGGACGCGCAACATGGCGGCCTTCCACTCCGGTGAGGCGACCACGTTGGTGGCCACCGACATCGCCGCGCGCGTCATCCACGTCGACGACGTAGCGCTCGTCGTCCACGCCGACCCGCCCACCGAGCACAAGGCCTACCTGCACCGCTCGGGGCGTACTGCTCGGGCCGGCGCCGCCGGCACCGTCATCACGCTGATGACCGACGAGCAGGTGCGCGACGTGCGCGACCTCACCCGGGCCGCGGGCATCAAGCCCACGACCACCCGGATCGACAGCGCTCGCCACCCGATGCTCGCCACGCTCGCCCCCGGCGACCGGGTGACGGTCTCTGGCGGCTACGTCGGCGAGACCCCGGCGGGCACCCCCCAGCGTTCAAAGCCGGCTGGCTCCGGCGGTGGCGCTAACCGTCGCCGCGGCGGCGGCAATGGCACCGGCGGTGGCAATGGCGGTGGAACTGGTGGTGGAAACGGTGGTGGCCGTGGCCGTTCCGGCCAGGGGGGTCAGACTCGCTCGGGTGGTGGCCAGGGTGGCGC